>CAVEWD010000016.1:6208-14857 GCA_963619195.1 bacterium
CTTTAATTCAGACACCAGCTGCCAGCTGTTGAAGGCATCCAGAAGGTTGATGTAGCCGGGACGTCCGCTGAGAATTTCAATTGGCAGATCGCTTCCATCGGCCATAAAAATTTTTGCCGGCTTCTGGTTTGGGTTACAGCCGTATTTTAGTTCAAATTCTTTCATTATTTTCGCACCTCTATATTCTTATATGCTAAGCTCAGCTTTGGTTTCTTCGTTGTAATATTTTTTGATTATGGGCTCAGCCACATTCTCAATGAATTCCTCAGTTTGAGAAATGCATCTGCCGATGTATTTCTCGCTTTTTAATTCGCCCTTAATTTCCTCCATTGAAAGGGGAATGAGCTCATCCTGAGCGATGCGCTCAATAAGGTCGTTGGCACCGCCGTTTAATTTTACTTCCCTTGTGGCAGCGTGGGAGTGAACTCTTAAGCGTTCGTGAATTTCCTGACGGTCGCCTCCGCGCTTCACAGATTCCATCATGATGTTTTCCGTGGCCATAAAGGGGAGCTTTTCCATGACTCTTCTTTCTATGACTTTGTCGTAAACCACAATTGCTGAGGTTACATTCATGTATATATTTAAAATTGCATCCACAGCCAGGAATGATTCTGAAATTGAAATTCTTCTGTTGGCGCTGTCGTCCAGAGTGCGCTCAAACCATTGCACTGAGGCTGTTTGAGCAGGGTTTAAGGAATTTATGATTACGTATCTGCTAAGGGCGCAAATTCTCTCGCACCTCATGGGGTTTCTTTTGTAGGGCATTGCAGAAGAACCAATCTGGTTTGCCTCAAAGGGCTCCTCCATTTCCTCGAAGGACTGCAGGATTCTTAAATCGTTGGCAAATTTTGAGGCGCTTTGGGCAAAGCCTGAAAGCACATTAAGAAAATAGGCGTCGGTTTTGCGGGAATAGGTTTGCCCGCAAACATCAACGCAGGATTTGAAGCCAAATTCCTTTGCAATTAAGGTGTCGAGGCTTTTTACCTTTTCTTCATTATTCTCAAACAATTCCATAAAGCTTGCCTGGGTGCCTGTGGTGCCCTTGGAACCCAGCATTTTAAGGTTTTGAAGCTGAAATTCCAGGTTTTCCACATCCATTGCCAGCTCATTCATCCAAAGGGTGGCTCTTTTGCCAACGGTGGTGAGCTGTGCCGGCTGCAGATGAGTGTAGCCAAGGCAGGGCATTGCCTTATATTTATTTGCAAAATCGGAAAGATTTTTCATGACAGAGGCGGCTTTTTTTAAAATGATTTTGGAAGCCTCCCTTAAAATGATAACATCGGTGTTATCTCCCACATAGCAGCTGGTGGCTCCCAGGTGAATTATGGGCTCTGCCTTGGGGCACTGCACCCCGAAGGCATAAACATGGCTCATAACATCGTGGCGCACAAGCTTTTCCCGCTCCTGAGCCACATCGAAATTGATGTTATTGGCAAAGCTTTCCATTTGTTCAATTTGCTCGTCGGTTATTTTAAGCCCCAGCTGTTTTTCGGCCTTTGCCAGGGCAATCCACAGCTTTCTCCAGGTTCTGAATTTATATTCTTCTGAAAACACATACTGCATTTCGCGGCTTGCGTATCTGGTGGAAAAGGGCGAAATGTAGTTTTGCTTATCAGTCATTTTCAGCCTCCCCATGATATTTATTAATTATGCGTCGTTCCTGCTCAAGGGTGGTAAGGTCGGTGTAGGAAACATAAAGGGAAATTTTGTTGTCCTCGTTAAGCCCTCTCCAAAGGCAGGAGGCAAAGTCATCTATGTTGTTGTCAATTTCAACTCTTTCCGGCTCCCCTGTGAAGGTGGGAATGGGGCTTCCGTCGCACACATAGGTGTGAATGAAATGCCCTAAGCCGGGTATGGAGGGGTAGAAAAAGTTCTGGCGGCAGCAGGCAGTGCCCTTTTCGTCAATGCTTTTTAAAATGTTCATTTCATAGCTGAAGTCGCCCTTTCGGTCGAAGGTGAGCATGCCGCTGATTCTTGGGGTGAAATTTGGAGCATCCGGCTCAAATTCTCTTTTAGATAAAGCTTCGCTGAAGGGGATATCCTTTTTTAAACCCTCCACGATGGTGTCGGTTTGGTCGCCGTTTGTGAGAATGAGCTTATTTCCGAAGTGGCGAACAGCAGCATAAATTATGAGGCTTGGATCCTCCACTTTGTTGATGTCGTAGGGCTCGGTGTAGAGCACATCTCTTTGCATTGTGAAAACGCGGTTGCGGCTGTTGGAGCTTCTTCCCATTATAAAATACGCACTAGCGGCTTTTTTGCCGTCAGGAGTTTTGCCTATAACAATTCCTCTGCCCACATAGGGGTTTTCATGTATCAGCTCATAAATGTTGTTTATTTTGTAAATATCCATTTTAATCTCCATTCCTGCTTATAATTTTTTCGCAGACCATTTCGGCTGCCTTGGGGAGAATTTGCCATTCCGCCAGGCGCATTATTCGTGCTTGAAGCATTTCGGGGGTGTCGCCCTCCTCAACTTTAACCGCCTTTTGCAAAATTATTTTTCCTCCGTCGGGTATTTCGTTCACATAATGAACAGTGGCTCCGCTTACCTTCACTCCCTTTTTTAGGGCAGCCTCATGCACCTTTATGCCGTAGAAGCCTTCTCCACAAAAGGAGGGAATCAGGGAGGGGTGCACATTTATGATTCTTTTTTCATAGTGCTGGGTGAAGGTTTTAGACAGAATTGCCAGAAATCCCGCAAGAATGATAAGGTCGATTTTTTTCTCATCAATTATTTTCATAAGCTCTCTCTCAAAGCCTTCCTGGCCCTTTGAGGAGCTTTTGGTTACAACAGCAGTTTCAATTTTGGCCCTTTGAGCCCTTTTAAGGGCGTAGGCTGAGGGGTTGTTTGAAACCACCAAAACAATTTCACCACTTTTTATAATGCCTTTTTTCTGGGCATTTATCAAAGCCTTAAGGTTGGTGCCGCCTCCGGACACCAACACGGCTATTTTTGCTTTTTTCATTTTATGCCCCGCTTAAATGAGCTTTATTTTATTATTGTCATCCTTTGTGATTTTGCCAATCACATAGGCTTCTTCACCGTTTTGCGAGAGGATTTCAAGGGCAGAGTCACAGTCGCATTCATCAACCACAATGCTCATGCCAACCCCCATGTTGAAGGTGTTGAACATATCTCTTTCAGGAATTTCGCCAGTTTCGGCAATGAGTTTGAAAATTGGAAGAACCCTAACGCTTTCCTTGGCGATTTCGGCGCAAAGGCCGGCAGGAATGCTGCGGGGAATGTTTTCATAAAAGCCTCCGCCAGTTATGTGGGAAATGCCCTTAACCTCCACCTTTTCAAGAAGGGCCAAAACGGGTTTGACGTAAATTTTTGTTGGGGTAAGAAGGCACTCTCCCAGGCTTTTGCCGCAAAGCTCTTCCCTTGGGGAGGTTAAGTCGGCATTTTCGATGTCGAAAACTCTTCTCACCAAAGAAAAGCCGTTGGAATGCACTCCGCTGGAGGGCAGAGCAATGATAACATCGCCCGGCTTCATTTTTGAATTATCAATTATTTTGTTTTTATCCACAACTCCTGTGCAGTAGCCGGCAAGGTCGTATTCATCTATGGGGTAAAAACCCGGCATTTCAGCGGTTTCACCGCCAATTAGGGCAGCGCCTGCCTGAAGGCAGCCTTCGCTTACCCCCTCCACAATGCTGGCAATTTTTTGCGGCACATTTTTGCCGCAAGCAATGTAGTCTAAGAAAAACAGCGGCTTTGCTCCGCAGCAGATTATGTCGTTAACGCACATTGCCACACAGTCAATTCCCACGGTGTTGTGTTTATCCATTAAAAAGGCTAATTTCAGCTTTGTGCCCACTCCGTCGGTGCCGCTTACCAAAACCGGCTTTTCAATTCCTGCCAGGTCAAGCTCAAACAAGCCGCCAAAGCCCCCCACGTCGGAACAAACTCCCGGGGTTACGGTTTTTAAAATATGCTTTTTCATCAGCTCCACAGCCTTATAACCTGCGGTTATATCCACTCCAGCTGCCGCGTAGCTGTCTGACTTTGAGGTTTCGTTCATTTTAGATGCTCCTTAAATTGCCTTTTATTCTTCTCCGTTCCAGCAGTAGGTGCAAAGTTTGCACCCTTCAATTCCAATGGCCTTTTTAAGGTCTTCAAGGGTTTGAAATTCCAGGCTTTCAAAGTGGAATTTATCTGCAATGGCCCGCCTTAGGGATTTCCCCCGTTCTGTTGTGGGATCGCTGTATTCCTCAAGGTAATCAAGCCCTTCTTCTCCCTCCAATTCCACAATGGTGGTGCGGGTTATAAGCTCCATTTCAGAGGTGGCACGAGAGAAATTTAAATATTTGCAGCCATACATTATAGGCGGGCAAGCCGAACGCATATGCACAGCCTTTGCTCCGTTTTGATAAAGAAATTCCACCGTTTCTCTAAGCTGGGTGCCTCGAACAATGGAGTCGTCCACAAAAAGAAGCTTTTTATCTTTAATGAGCTCTCCCACAGGAATCTGCTTCATTTTCGCCACCTTGTTTCGCTCCTTTTGGTTGGAGGGCATAAAGCTTCTGGGCCAGGTGGGAGTGTATTTTATAAAGGGGCGGGCAAAGGGCACATGACAGCAGTTGGAAAAGCCAATGGCGTGGGGCGTGCCTGAGTCGGGAACGCCGCCCACATAGTCCAAATCGGGCATATTTTCATTTTTAATGTCGTTTTGAGCCATCAACTCACCGTTGCGGTATCTCATGGCCTCCACATTCACTCCCTCGTAGGTGGAGGTGGGGTAGCCGTAGTAGCTCCAAAGGAAGGAGCAGATTTTCATTTTGTCCCCGGCAGGGCAAAGAGTTTTAACTTCATTGGCGGTGATTTCCACCACTTCGCCAGGCCCCAGCTCCTTATATTTTTCATACCCCAGCTTTTCAAAGGCAAAGCTTTCGAAAGAGGCGCAGTAGCCGTTTTCGTTTTTGCCCACCACCACAGGGATTCTTCCCAGCTTATCCCTTGCGGCTAAAAGGGTGCCGTCTTCCTTTAAAATAAGCAGGGAAAGGGTGCCTTCAATTACATTTCTGGCAAACATAATTCCATCGGCGTAGGTGTCCTTTAGGCTTATTAAAGCCGCTGCAAGCTCTGTGGTGTTAACTTTTCCTCCGCTCATGGCATCAAAGTGGCCGCCGTTTTCCTTTAAATATTTATCTAAAATTTCGTCGGCGTTATTTATAACCCCAACAACGCAAATGGCAAAGGCTCCCAGCTTTGAGCGGATAATAAGCGGCTGAGGGTCGGTGTCGTTGATGCTGCCAATGGCAGATGTGCCCGTCATTTCCTCAAAGATATGCTCAAATTTAGTTCTGAAGGGTGAATTTTCAATGTTGTGAATCACCCGCTGAAGCCCTTTTTCCTTATCAAAAGCCGCCATGCCTGCGCTTTTGGTGCCTAGATGTGAATGGTAGTCGGTGCCGAAAAACACATCTACCATGGCGTCGTCCTTGCTGACTGTTCCGAAAAAACCTCCCATTGCCTTACCCCTTTATATTTATTAAATTTAACAGCATTGCTGAATTATTTTCTTTGTAAATTAACCTACGCGAAAAACAGCTTGGAAAGTGTCATGGGGTCGATATATTCACCGTCTTTATACACTCTCATGTTGCCGGAGGCGATTTCATCAATTAGCATAACGTCTCCGTTTTTGTCGTAGCCAAATTCAAATTTGATGTCATAGAGCACAAGACCCTTCTGTTTAAGGTCATCAGCCACAATCTGGGTGATTTTCTGTGTCATGGCTTTAATGTCGTCATATTGCTTTTCGCTCATTACTCCCAACACCACAAGGCCGTCCTTGGTAACTAATGGGTCACCCTTTGCGTCGTCCTTGAAGGTGGTTTCCACATATGCAGGAAGGTCGGCTCCTTCTTCGATATATTCACCGTATCTGCGGTAGAAGCTGCCCACTGCTTTATGGCGGCAGATAACCTCAAGGCCGTGGCCAAACACCTTTGCAGGAAGCACCTCCATGGTGGTGTCCTCAAGGTTTGCGCTTACAAAATGAGTTTTGATGCCGGCAGCATTGATTTTTTCAAAGAAATAAATTGACATGCGAAGGTTTACATCGCCAACACCCTCAATTGTGAGGCCCACTGAGTTTTCGCCTGGGTCAAACACTCCGTCTTTTCCGGTGCAGTCATCCTTAAATTTAAGAAGGTAGTTGCCGTTTTCCATTGCGTATACATTTTTTGTTTTTCCTGTGTAGATTAGTTCCATTTTTGTTTTCTCCTTTAAAATTAATTTTTATTTAAACATTGAGTTGATTTTTTCGTTTTTTTCTAAAACCTTGGCGCGGTCGGCTTCTCTTTTATCTGAAAGCTTCTTGGAAAGGGATGCATCGCTAAGGGCTAAAATTTCAGCGGCTAAAAGAGCTGCGTTGGCTCCTGCTCCAATGGCCACTGTGGCCACGGGAATTCCTGAGGGCATCTGCACCGTGGATAAAAGGGCATCTAACCCTTGAAGATTTGTGCTGGCGCAGGGAATGCCAATGACAGGCAGGGTGGTGGACGCGGCGATTACCCCGGCTAGGTGAGCGGCCATTCCGGCAGCGGCAATAATTACCCCAAAGCCATCTTCTGCGGCTTTTTTTGCAAATTCATTTGCCTCATTGGGGGTTCTGTGGGCCGAATATACGTGCACCTCGAAGGGAATTTCCAAAGATGAAAGCACATCGGTGGCCTTCTCAACCACAGGCAGGTCGCTGTCGCTGCCCATGATAATTGCAACTTTTTTCATTAATACACCTCCTTAAATTATAAAAGGGCGCACTTAATATAGACTTAAGTGTGCCCAGACGGTCGGCAAAACAGCTCCTTGCTCCCTTGCGGTACTCCGCAATTCTCCGTCAGTTGCAAGAGCTTTAAAAATTGTAATTTGATTATATCAAATGCCGGGCAATTCAGTCAATAGCAACGCTTTTAAATGGAGCAAAATAAAAGCTGATGTAGGCACTTTTATCTTTGAAAAAGTGAAAAAAATGCACAAAATTGCATAAAAAATTTTATATTTTTCACTTAGTTCATATTAGCATTTTATCATATAGGCAGGTGTCTGTAAATGACAAAAAGTGACGAGATTTAATTTGTGAAAGGAATTGTGAAACGTAAAGAAAACTTCAATTTTTTTATTTTTATATTGCAATTAAATCTCTGTGTGCTATAATGAATTCGTAAATGAATTAAACCACAGCATGTTTGGAACACGGTTAGATTCCGTGACAGCATCCTTGCTACTGTAAGGCCGTAAGGCTGAGTCAGATCTTTACTTGTTCGGTGAAATTATAAGGTGAGTCTCGTTTCAAGGATAACGAAAAAACCTAATGATGGCACTGAATCAATATTCGGTGTTTTTTTCATTTATCTGTCATTTATTGCACCTTAGTGTGCACAACCTCCCTTACAAAGGCAGCCTCATATGTACCAATGGGGCTGCTTTTAGTTTTTTATGACGAATTTATTTTAATTTGCATTAATTAAGCTTAATTTCGGTTTATAATGCTTGTTGGCGTGCATATATAACATATATAATATGTGTAATAATACGCAGGATAATTAAGTTAACGGAGCAGGTTATGAATATATTTTTGATTTATGCATTTTTGTTTTACATTGGCTCCAGCTTTGGATGGGTGCTGGAGCTGTTTTTCAGAAGATTTTTCTCCTCTGCCAACCCCGAAAAAAAGTGGATTAACCCGGGCTTCCTCACGGGGCCCTATGTGCCTCTTTACGGCTTTGGGCTGTGCTTGCTTTACACCATTGCAAATTTAGAGAATAAAAACCTTATAAGCTCTCCTTTTTGGAATAAGGCTGTTTTATTCATTGCCATGGCGGCTTCCATGACAATAATTGAGTATATTGCCGGTGTTTTGTGCTTGAAGCTAATGAACATTCGTCTTTGGGACTACAGCAAGCTCTGGGGCAACATCAACGGCCTTATTTGCCCGCTCTTTTCCTTTTTCTGGGCGGTTTTAGGGGCAGTTTATTACATTTTTGTGCACCCGAGAATTTTAAAGGCTCTTTTGTGGCTTTCGCAGAATCTGGCCTTTTCCTTCTTCATTGGGGTGTTTTTCGGGGTGTTTGCCATAGATTTCGCCTACACCACCAATTTGGTGATGAAAATCAAGAAATTCGCCTCCGACAACGACCTTATTGTGCGCTATGAGCACTTTAAGTCCTACATACGCAGTGTGAGAGATAAAAGAGCCACTCGCCCCCACTTCTTTTTGGCATTCCACACGGATTTGCCTATTTCAGAAAACCTTTCTTCCTACTACGAGCGCATTAAGGAGCGTTCCGACTTAAGGGAGCACATTAAAATATTAAAGGAAAAAACAAAGGAGAAATTAAATGACGCAAACCCACGTTCCTGATTTAGAGGAAGCTACAAATATTCTTCACAAATATGTTAAAGACCAGTTCCTTTTGGAGCATTGCAAAGTTGTAAGCGGGGTTATGGGCTATTTGGCCCAAAAATATGAGCCTGAATCAGTGCAGTATTGGGCAGCTGTGGGAATGCTGCATGATGTGGATTTTGAAATTGCTCCGGAGGCGCACTGCATAAAGTGCTATGAAATTTTAAGGGGTGAGGGAATTGATGAGGAAATGATAAAATCCATTTCAAGCCATGGCTACGGCCTTTGCGCG
>CAVEWD010000017.1:0-14586 GCA_963619195.1 bacterium
GTGTAGCTTTAGTGTTTTAACTTTATTGTTGGTTAGAATTTTTGCTGTTATTACCTCGCATCCTTCTTGAATTTTGCTGCGAATATTTTCAATTAGTAATAAATCACCATCATTGTAATCAAAGGTTTCATCCTTGTCTATTGTGAAGGGTAAAATGCCCCAGTTGATGCAGTTTGAGCGGTAGCGCTTTGTGGCATAGCTATAGCAAATATTTGCTCCCCCCCCAAGCACTTTTTGGCAGGAAGCTGCCTGTTCTCTGGCGCTACCATCTCCTGGGCGTTTGGCAAAAATGCCGCTTGCGTATGAGGTGTTTTGGGTTAGCTCTTCTAAATCCACTCCATTTTTGCCTGAAATCGCTGACAAAGCTTCGGTGTATTCCTTGGTTGGAGCTCCACTTCTGCGTTCTGCCTCATCTTTTCGCACCCTCTTTGAGTTTTCCACATATGTGGGCACTCTTCTTGAAAGTGCAAAGCTTGATAACATTTCAGGATTTGAACGATATGCCGATGTTTCTCCGGAAGGAATTAACTCATCCGTGGTGGTTACGTCATCTTGGATAACTGCACAAAGCTTAATAAGCATATTTTCATTCAATTCATACATCTTTGGCCAGTCCGTAATGTTGGGCCCGAATCTCAAAGGCTCATTATTTTGTGGCTTACCGAAGCCATAGTAGCATCTATTCTTATAAGATGAGTTATCATGGGTGTAATTATATGTCGGCATAGCATAGTCAATTTCCGCGGCTGAAGTAAGTTTTCCGCCATTTGCAGCTGTTGCGGCAATGGATCGTCCATCCATCAGGATAACTGATGCAATTTGCCCCTGTCCAGGTTTGGAGCCCTCTCTGTTGGCAAAGTTTCTGGTGGTGTGTCTTATTGAAACAGAATCGTTTGCAGGTGTGTCTCCTGCGCCGAAGCAGGGCCCGCAGAAACATGGTTTTATAATAGCGCCATTTTTAAGAAGACTCTCTAATGTGCCATCATGGCTCAATGCCAGTTCAATTGGCACACTGGCAGGATAAACTGATAAATTAAAGCCCCCTTGGCCTATTTTGCCGTTTTCTAAAATGGCCGCAGCTTCTGTAATTGTTTCATACATCCCCCCGGAACAGCCAGCTATTATGCCTTGTTCTACATAAAAATCGTTTCCTTTAAGGTGGGAAAGTAAACTTGGACCTTTGCCTGATGAAATTGATTTTTGGCAGTTTTTCTCCGCCTCATTTAATATGTCGGCAGAATTAAGTTTGAATTCTTTTATTGTGTAGGCAAGGGATGGGTGGAAGGGCAATGCCAGCATTGGTTCAACTTTAGCCAAGTCAATCATTATCGCTCCATCGTAATATGCTATATCTTTAATTTTTAATTCTTTGTATGCATTTGGTTTGCCCAGTTTTTCATAGTAGTTTTTTATTTTGTCATCTGTTTCCCAAATTGAGGAAAGACATGAGGTTTCAGTGGTCATAACATCAATTCCCATGCGGAAATCTGCCGATAAGTTTGCAATTCCAGGCCCTGCGAATTCCAAAATTTTATTATTTACGAAGCCACTTGCAAACACAGCTTTGCAAAGAGCAATTGCAACATCATGCGGGCCCACTCCTTGGGATGGTTTTCCTGTGAGCCATACTAATATAACTTCCGGCTTTTTAATATCCCATGTAGCGCAAAGAAGCTGTTTCACAAGTTCAGGTCCGCCTTCACCCACTCCCATTACTCCATAGGCTCCGTAGCGTGTGTGACTGTCTGAACCCAAAATCATTTCGCCGCACTGGCACATTTCCTCTCTGGCATATTGGTGTATAACAGCCTGGTTTGCCGGCACATAATTCCCCCCGTAGCGCACTGCAGCACTTAGCCCGAAAAGATGATCGTCTTCGTTTATAGTGCCGCCAACTGCACATAAGCTGTTGTGGCAGTTGGTGAGGGTGTAGGGAATAGGAAATTCCTTCATTCCACTGGCTCGTGCCGTTTGTATTATTCCAACATAGGTTATATCGTGAGAAATGAGTCTATCAAATTTTATTTTCATATACTCATTATCCCTTGATATGTTGTGCTTTTCTAAAATAGAATATGCCAAAGTGTTTCCCTTAGCATTATTTGGTGATAAGTCTTTAGGTTCATCATCAAATATTTTGTCATGTGAAGCGTAAACGCCTTTATTTATAAGCTTTATCATAAGTTGTTACCTCCTGAAGTTTAAAGCGTGAAGCCAATTAGTTCCAAGGCAATGCCTGTCAACGCACTTATAAGATATGTTAAAGCAACCGTTGCTATATTTTCTTTGATATTTTTATTTTGTTTGAACAGTACCAGCATCCCAACTCCAGAATTAGCCAAAAGAGCCGATATCATGGCTGCCGGAGTGATTATGGATGATATGTAAAGTTCAGTTATAAATACAGATGAGGCACAATTTGGAATGAGCCCAATAAGGGGCAGAATAATCTCACTTATATAAGGTTTAGTGATTTTTAGTGATGTAAGGCTTTCTAAGCTTGCGTATTTCAGCACTAAATTTAACAAAAAGCTTATAAGCGTGATAAATATAGTAACATTTAGGGTATGCGTTAGGGCAGAAATGAAAATAGACTTCTTTTCGCAGTGGCAATGCTCATCGCTGCAGATATTTTTTATGTTATCCTGACTTGGTTTTCTTTTCTTTTTTAATGAAGCATCTATTGTGTAACCAAAAATTATTCCGGAAATTATTTTTATAACAATCACAGAAATAATTATCTTTAAACTAACGCCTTCTGAAAGCATTATTGGCAGCATTTCATCGGAGGTTGAAAGGTAAACTGCAATCAATGTTCCGTAGGTTATCATTCCTGCTGAATATAAACTTGATGCTGAGGCGCTAAAACCACATTGTGGAATTGCTCCCAATACAGAGGCAATTGCAACGCTGAATTTACTATTTGTAAGCATCTTCTGTGATGGATTCATTTTATGTTCTGTGTATTCCATAAATAAATATGCCGCAAATAGGAGGGGCATTAGTTTTAATGAATCCAACAATGTGTCTAATATAATTTCTGGCATAGTATTTTCCTTCTTTATTATCCGAATAGTATAACAATTTTTTGAGGTTAAAGCAATCTTAAAATAGTATGCATAATACTATTAATTTGATTTATGTTGGTTTAAAAAATGTAATTTTAGGTTATAATCAAAATATGAAAAAAAGGAGGAAGTAAATTGCCTAATATTGTTGATTATCTTAAGTGGAGAGGGGATGTGAGCATTGCATATTCACCCTTTAACGAGGTGGACAATCTTATTCTTAACATGGTGGCGATGCTTGATCTTAACGGAATAGTACCCTCAGATATGAATGATGATGAGAGTATATCTATGAAGGATGCTGCAAACCTGTTCTTTAATAAAACACCTGTTGATGAGGTATATATAGGGGCAATAATACCAAAGGAAAGCGCTGATGTGTTTCAGCTTATGGCATCCTCTGTTAGATTTGGTAATATGAAGCTTTCAAGATATGTGAATAACATAGATGAAAAGGAGCAAAAGCAGTTTTCGGCAATTACCTTTGATGTGGGGGATGAAAGTAAATATATAGCCTTCAGAGGAACGGATGACACTCTTGTGGGGTGGAAAGAAAACTTAAATATGTCATTTCTTTCCTGCATACCAGCTCAGGCGGAAGCTTTGGATTATCTAAACAGCGTTGCCTGCAGCAGTAGTGCCCCTCTTAGAATTGGAGGACATTCAAAAGGCGGCAATTTGGCTGTGTTTGCCGCAATGCATGCAGATGAAGCAATCCAGAACAGAATATTGGGAATATATAATAATGATGGCCCTGGATTTAAAAAGGAAACTTTTAATGCTCAGGGGTATAAAAATATTCGTAATAAGCTGCGCACTATTGTGCCTGAATCATCTGTTGTGGGAATACTTTTAGAGCATGACGACAATTATGAGGTTGTTAAAAGCACGGCAGCGGGTTTAATGCAGCATGATGGGCTTTCTTGGCAGGTTATAGGGAATTCGTTTATTTATCTTGATGGGTTGAGTCAATCCAGTGTGTTCCTCGACAAAACCCTTAAAGCCTGGGTTGATGATCTTTCGGAAGAGGATAGGAGAGAATTTGCTGAAAATTTATATGAAATACTTTCCTTTGATGGGGCAAAAACTCTTACTGATCTATCTGCTAGTAAGCTAAAAAGTGCAGTTGGCATGCTTGACACAATTCATAATCTTGATAAGGACTCTAAAGAAATGCTTAAGCGCACGATTTATATGCTAATAAAAGAAGCTTTGGAGGTTGGGAAGGCCACACCTTTAAATACACCGTTAAAAAAAGTGATTTCAAGAAAAAAATAGTTTGGCGGTTGAAATATGAAAAAGAATTGGTTGCGATTTATATTGCTTCGTAGAGGGGCTGTGGTGCTCCTGCTTATATTGCAATTGATTGTTTTGAGTTACATAATAACAGGAACGGGTGCATCTTCTGATGTGATTGATGAACTCTTTTCGATTTTGAGTGTTCTTGTTGTGTGTTTCGTTATCACAAATGAGGAGTCTGCGGAGTATAAAATAATGTGGACGGTAATTTTATTTGCACTGCCGCTGTTTGGCGGTGTGATGTATTTAATATTAAGTTTGCAAGCAGATTCCCGCAAGTTTATGGAAAAGTGGCGCAAATCTAATGCCAGGCGATTTGCTGCTTTGAAAAATATCAGTGTTGAAAATGAGTTGAAGCAAAATGAGCCTGAGAGCAGCTCTGTTGTAAATTATCTTTGTGAGCATATTGGATATGAGGCATATAAAAACACTTGCATCTCATATTATAAGTGTGGAGAGGACAGCCTTGATGATATATGCGATGCTTTGTGTGGAGCTCAAAAGTATATATTTCTTGAATTTTTTATAATTCAGGAAGGAGTAATGTGGAACCGAATTCTTGAAATATTAAAGCAAAAGGCTGCATGCGGTGTAGATGTGCGTGTCGTTTACGATGACATAGGCTGCTTATTGCGTATTCCGAAGGAATATGATTCAATTTTACGCAGTTATGGCATAAAATGCTGCACATTTAATCGACTGCGCCCGATTCTTTCCTCTGTACAAAATAATAGAGACCACCGTAAAATAATATCTGTAGATGGTAAAACTGCTTTTATTGGCGGAATGAACATTGCGGATGAATATATAAATGAAATAACTCTTTATGGCTATTGGAAAGATTCAATATTTAAAATTTATGGTGATGCTGCAGTTGGTTTTACTCGCTCATTTCTCGCCATGTGGGATTGGCTCAGTGGTGAGGAGGTTGATTTCGAATCTTTTGCACCTCAATATGATGGGCATGCTGTAAAAAATAGCAGTGGATATGTTATTCCCTTTGATGAAAGCCCCTTTGATCAGGAGCGAACTGCAGAGGATTTGTATCTGAATATAATAAATAGGGCAAGAAGGAATGTATATATATACACTCCTTACCTTATGGTTGATGATGTTATGAGAAATGCATTAACTTTCGCGGCAAAGAGTGGAATTGATGTTAAAATTATTACACCACATATTGCTGATAAAAAGGTTGTTCATGCAACCACAAGGTCATTTTATGGGTCGCTTATAAATTCCGGAGTGAAAATATATGAGTTTACACCGGGTTTTATGCACTCAAAACTTATAGTGTCAGATGGAAAATATGGTGTTGTTGGAAGCATAAATATGGATTTTCGCAGTTTCAATTTACACTTTGAATGTGGAGCATGGATTTGTGATGAGAATTTAATTTCGCAGGTGGAGAGGGACTTTGAATCCACTGTGGAAGTAAGCGAGCAAGTCACTGAAGAAAAAAATAAAAAATTTGTTTTAACGCGGGTGATTCAGAGCTTTTTAAGACTGCTATCCCCCCTTATGTGAAAAATGGCATTAAATTATTTTTGGGAATTTTTAAAAAATAGTTCACAGTCTGTGGTTTTATATGGCACAGGAAATGGTGCAGATAAACTCATTGATAAGCTCGATGAAATGAATATAGATATTTGTGGAATTTTTGCGAGTGATGGCTTTGTGCGCAGTCGAAGCTTTAGAGGATATCCTGTGGAGTCATTTGATGACATCAAGAAAAGAATTTCTGCCCCTATGATTTTATTAGCTTTTGGAAGTGATAGGGCTGATGTTCTGCATGATTTTAAAAGGTTAAGTCAGGAGTGTGCTTTTTATGCCCCGTGGATACCACTTTTTGAAGAAGGTATTCCCTCTGGGAGATACACGAAAGCGGAAGAAATTGAGCTTGAGAATACCTTTAATCTTTTGTGCGATGAACAATCGAGAAGGGTTTTTGAAAACATCCTAAAATATCGCTATTCAGCTGATATTTCGTACCTTTTAGCATGTGAGAGCTCTGTGGCTGAAGCTTATGGATCGATTTTACAATTAAGCGAAAATGAAGTTTATCTTGATGTGGGGGCATATAGGGGAGATACGGCAGCGGAATTTATTTCAATGACAGGCGATTATAAGAAAATATATGCATGCGAACCAAACAAAAGGTCGTTTAAAAAACTGGAAGAATATGCTCTAAACCAAAAGGATATGGAATGCTTTCGCGTGTTCGTGGGAGATGAAAATTCGTTTGTGAAATTTTCTTCGAACAATGGGAGAGGCTCAACCCAATTGAATAGTGGTGATGAAGTAGCTGAAAGAACCATTGATACTCTCCTTGAAGGAGACAGAATAAGTTATATGAAAATTGATTCAGAGGGAATGGAAAAAAAAGTCATAAATGGAGCTAAGAGCACAATCGCGAAGCATCACCCTAAGATGAGGATAGCCTCTTATCACTTAAAAAGAGATATCGTGGAAATTCCAAAGCAGGTGCTCTCTATTTGCGGTGATTATAAGGTATATATGCGTCATTATCCAGCTATTCCGGATTGGAACACCGATTTTTATTTCATATAAATATAAATTTGATTTGTAAAATAAGTAATGCCAGAATACGAACAAAAGCTTTGCCTTCTGGCATTTGCATGTTATGTTTATTTAATCAGTAGTTTGTTTCTCTGTTTTTTTTGCGCTTTTGTTGAATTTAGCGCGTTCAAGCATAACAACATGGCCACATCCGCAGCACTTTATTTTTATATCTGCACCTATTCTAATTATTTCCCATTTATCCGATCCGCAAGGGTGAGGTTTCCTCATCGTGGCTATATCCCCAAGTTCATAATTTAACTCTTTTAACATATCAACCTACTTAAAAAGAAAACTAAGGTAGAAGTATTTTATCAAAATAGAGTTGTTTATTGCAGTTGAAAGCGAATCTGCCTGTAAAAATACATTAACTGAATAAATTGCAGTGGCAATGAGGGCAACGAGTATTACTCCTTTTAGGAGACCCAACAGCATTCCTCCCAGATGGTTTATAAAACTAAGCACAGGCAGCTTCATTATTTTATCCAGGATTATGCAAATAATCTTTCCAAGAATCATGGCACACAGAAACAGTGCAGCAAAGGCTATTAGCTGCATTATTATTTCAGCTGCATTTTGCCCGAAGGCTTCAGAGGAGGTGCCTATGGTTTTATTTGTTGTGTCCACAAAAGTGCCAAGAAATTTAAGCAAGCTGGAGGGGATGTTGTGCAGTTGTGCAGAATCTGTTACTGCCTCAGTTGTGGCCTTTCCGCTAAAAGCAACAGCCACCTTGTTGGTGATGAATTGGCACAAATTAGTGAAAAGGTTTGTTTTTGCCTTTAAAAAGTCGACAGCCTGTGGCGTGAATATTTTTGCTATTATAACAGATGCAATTGTGAGAAAAAATGAAATGATGGTTTTCACCATGCCCTTTACCATGCCTTCAATTAAACAGAAGACTAAAATCACCACAAATAGGATATCTATCCATGAAAAATCCATAACTATATACTCCTTGCAATGTGATTTCTATATTATATATAGCTTTTAATAAAAAGTAAATAATACTTGAAATTGGCTTTATTAAAAGTTATACTAAATATGTTACAAATATTTTCAAAGATCACAATAAGGAGGTAAAAATGGACATATCAGGAATATGCCGGAATGATGATGAATATCACGAGCGGATGCCAAGTCAAGTTATTTTTGCCTCCGTTTCTGAAATTTAGTTTTATTTTCGTGCGCCTTTTGTCATTTTATTTAATGTAATTATGGAAGACGAAATTTTACAGCAATTGAATGAATTTTTTTTCCAAAGAAAATTCAAAGACATTAAAGCAATTCTAGACAACCGCAATGAAGTTGATACTGCGGAATATCTCAGTGAGCTTCCTATAAAAGATGCGTTGATTATTTTCCGTATACTCGATAAGGGGGTAGCGGCTGATGTTTTTGCGTACCTTGATGCGGATATGCAGCAGTATATCGTTAATGCTATAACTGATAGCGAGCTGAGTGAAATTATGGATGAATTGTTTGTGGACGAAGTGGTGGACCTTGTTGATGAACTTCCTGCCAGTGTTGTAAAGAGGGTTTTAAAAAGTGTTTCCCCAGAACGAAGGAAGATAATCAACCAGTTTTTGCGTTATCCTGACAATTCCGCAGGCAGCATTATGACAAGTGAGCTTATTCACTTAAAGAAAAGCATGAAGGTTTTTGAGGCCATTGATAAGGTTAGGCATTCAGGAATTGATGGGGAAATAATTTACACCTGTTACGTAACAGATTCCTCAAGGGTTCTTTATGGCGTGGTTCAAATGAAAGACATCCTCTTGGCAGAGGATGATGAACTTATTGAAAACATAATGGCAGAGGACTATATTAGTGTAACCACTCTTACTGACAAGGAAGATGTAGGTATGCTCTTTAGTAAGTATGATCTTCTTAACATACCTGTAACTGATAATGAAAATCGTTTGGTTGGTGTTGTTAGTATTGATGATGCTGTGGATGTTATTACAGAGGAGGCTACAGAGGACTTTGAACTTATGGCAGCTATGAGCCCCTCTGAAAAGCCATATATGCAAACGGGAGTATTTACTCTTGCTAAAAACAGAATTGTATGGCTTTTACTTTTAATGATTTCTGCCACAGTTTCAGGTGCAATACTTACTAAATATGAGGCAGCGTTTTCGGCTTATCCTCTTTTGGTTACATTTATCACAATGCTTACTGGCACTGGAGGAAATGCTGGAAGTCAAACAGCTACCTTGATTATAAGAGGAATGGCACTAAATGAAATTGAGCCCAGTGATATATTCAAGGTTATTTGGAAAGAGGCAAGAGTAAGTCTTCTGGTGGGAGTTTGCCTTGCGGTTGTAAATTTTGGGCGTGTTCTTTTGTTTAACCCTGGCAGTTATGTTATTGCAGGGATTGTTTCGGTGAGCTTAATCTTTACTGTTGTGTTATCTAAAATTATATCTGCAGCATTGCCTCTATTGGTGAAAATGATGGGAGCTGATCCTGCTCTTATGGCCTCTCCTCTTATTACAACTATTGTGGATGCAGTTGCACTATTGGTATACTTTTCAATAGCACAGAGCGTATTGGGAATATAGCCTTAGTTTATATATTTTATATACGAAAGGGAAATAAGGGAGCAATTTTGGCTACAGTGAACATTTACACTGCTTGGTCAGAATTTATAAAACTTTGCAAAGAAATTGTTTCTTTTGTGTGTGAAAATGGAGAAAGAGATATTAAAGGAGCTGAACGACAGCCTTTTAAATAAAGATTTAAAAAAAATAAAAGAAATACTTGATACTCATAATGAGGTCGACACGGCTGAATATCTTAGTGGGCTGAAAATAAAAGATGCAGTTTTGTTGTTTAGATTACTGGATAAAGATGTGGCGGCGGATGTGTTTGCTTATTTGACACCCGATATACAGCAGCACATAATTAATGCCATGACTGATGATGAGTTGAGCGCGGTGATGGATGAGCTTTTTGCCGACCAAATGGTGGATCTTATTGGGGAATTACCTGCTGGAGTGGCGCAAAGAGTTTTAAAAAATGTGCCTTCTGATAAAAGGACAATGGTGAATCTTTTCTTGAAATACCCAGATAATTCTGCAGGAAGCATTATGACTGGCGAATTGGTTCATCTTAAGAAGACGATGACCATAAAAGAAGCCTTGAGCGTTATTAGGGCCTCTGGTATTGATGATGAGATTATATATACAAGCTACGTTACCGATGATAAAAGATGCTTAGAGGGGGTTGTTTATGTGAAAGACCTTCTAATGAGTGATGATGGTGAGCTTGTTGGTAATGTGATGATAACAGACTTTGTTTGCACTACAACATTAACAGATAAAGAAGATGTGGCTAAGCTCTTTAGTAAGTATGACCTTCTCAACATCCCTGTCACTGATGAGGAAAATAGATTGGTAGGGGTTGTAAGAGTAGAGGATGCTGTAGATGTAATCTCCGATGAAGCTACTGAGGACTTTGAACTTATGGCAGCAATGATGCCTTCCGAAAAGCCTTATTTACAAACAGGGGTGTTTACCCTTGCTAAAAACAGAATCGTGTGGCTTTTGCTTTTAATGATATCCGCCACCATATCTGGTGGCATTCTTGAAAAATATGAAGCAGCATTTTCTGCTTATCCGCTTTTAGTGACATTTATTCCAATGCTTTCGGATACCGGAGGAAATGCTGGGAGCCAAACCTCTACCTTAATAATTAGAGGTATGGCGTTGGATGAAATAAAGTTTACCGATTTTTTTAAAGTATTTTTTAAAGAATTTAGAGTGAGCATTATCGTGGGGATAACTCTTGCTGTTGTGAACTTTATTAGAATAATAATTTTCAACCCAGGAAATGCTGTAATGGCAGCCATTGTATCTGTTAGTTTAATTTTTACCGTGATAATGTCGAAACTGATTGCCGTTATTATGCCTATGGCAGCAAAACGTTTAGGAATGGACCCGGCCATAATGGCATCCCCTCTTATAACAACCGTAGTAGATGCATTATCTTTGGTGGTATACTTCAGTGTGGCTAAGGAATTCTTGGTGTTTTAAGAGAAAGTTTTGTTGTGTTGGCTAAATGTGTTTTGTTTGAATTTATTATTTTATTGCTTAAATAAAAATTAAATTAGGAGGTGCGTTATGAAAGCAATATCAACAAATGATGCTCCGGGTGCTATTGGACCATACTCCCAGGGGGTTAAAACTTCATCTTTGGTGTTTGTTTCCGGTCAGATACCGGTTAATCCGAAGGATGGACTTATTCCCGAAGGAATAGAGGCTCAAACTGAACAGTCGTTAAGGAATGTAAAGGCTGTGCTTAATGCTGAGGGGTGCGACATGGATAACGTTGTGAAAACAACTGTATTTTTGAAGGATATGGATGATTTTGCAAAGATGAATGAAGTTTACGCAAAATTCTTTACTGAGCCATTTCCGGCAAGGGCTGCAGTGCAGGTTGTGCGCCTGCCAAAGGATGTTTTGGTGGAAATAGAGGCTGTAGCTGAAGCGTAAAAGGTTGTTTTTATTATAAAATTAGACAAACCTTGTTTGTGTGATATGTGTTGTCATGCAGACAGGGTTTATTTATATTGTTAAGCATATTCAAAATTTAGCCTAAGATGATATTGACAGTGATATGTTTAAAAATTAAAATTGGACTTACATTAAAATTAGATGTAAAAACCTATTGACAAACTTGCCTTTAAGAAGTAATATATGAAATATAAGACATCATACATATTACGTATGAAATATTTCAAAGGAGATAAGAAATGAAAGAAACAAAAGTTTCACCTAATTTCAAATGGGTAATCTTGGCACTTGTTGCTTTAAGCATCGTTCCTGTGTCTTATTGCTCATTCCAAGTATCGGCTCTTCCTGCCGAATTTATGGCATCCCTTGGTATTGATGGCGTTCAGTTTACATCAATTCTGACAGCGTCAATGCTTCCAGGCGTGTTCTTTGCAATCATTGGTGGCATTTTAGCAGACAAGATTGGTCCTAAAAAGACTTGTGCATTCGCTTTAATCGTAAGCCTTGTGGGTAGTCTTGGAAGACTTGTTGCTCATTCATATGGCCTTTATCTTGTATTTGCCGTTATGACAGGATTTGGTGGCACATTCCTCAGCCTTTGTTCAGTTAAACTGTTTTCAGCATGGTTTGCTCCAGAGGAAATGGGAATTCCTATGGGCGTTATGATGTCCACAGGCGCACTCGGAACAGCTATCGCTCAGTCTACAACAGCAGCCCTCTTTTCAGGAAAACTTAACACTGCTTACATTGTTGGTTCAGTATGGATTGGCATTATGTTGGTTTTATGGATACTTATTGTTAAAGAGAAACCTGAGGGAGCTCCTGAATTCCCGCCAATGCCTGTTTTGGAAGGCCTCAAGAAAGCTCTTAAGAGCAAGAATGTTTGGCTTATTGGCATTTGTGCAGCACTTTCAATGGGCTATCAGATGATCTTCAACTCCAACTACATTGCTGGTCTTACAACAGCTAAAGCAGTAGATGCTACAGTTGCTGGCCTTTACGGCACATTGCTCACAATTGGCGGTTTCCTTGGAAACATCGTTGTTCCTTCAGTTTGCAAAAAAGCTGGAGTTAACAAACCAACAATCCTTCTTTTCGCAGTTCTTGGCGGACTTCTTTCATATGTTGCATGGACAATGTGTGATGGAATTGTAATGGCAATTCTTATGGCTGTAGGCGGGTTCTGTGCTTTTGGATGTATTCCTCCGCTTATGGGTTATCCTGCACTCTTGGATGAAATTGGCCCGATGAATGCTGGTTCAGCATCAGGCCTTGTTACAACCGTTCAGATGCTTGGTGCATTCTTCTTGCCTTCATCAGTGTTTGCTCCTTTAGCAACATCAAACGGCGTTATGAACTACACCACATTGTTCTTCTATGGCGCTCTTTGCAGTGCACTTATGGGTGCTGTTGCATTGCTTCTTCCTGAACTTGGATCAAAGGCACTTGCAAAGAAGAATAACTAATTATTTGGTATTGATTAAGCTTAAACAAATTGTTTAAATAAAAATTTAGGAGGATCAAATTATGGCAGACAGACAAGAGCCAGAAGTTGAAGGCCTTTTCCCTTCAGCAAACAGACTTAAAAACAAGGTAGCTATCGTTACAGGTTCCACATCCGGTATTGGTAAGGCTGCAGCTATCCTTTTCGGTTGGGAAGGTGCTAAAGTAGTTGTGGTTGGCCGTCGTCAGGAAAAGGGCGAAGCAGTTGTTAAAACCATTAAAGATAATGGCGGAGAAGCTATTTTTGTTCGTGCTGATATGACAGTAGAGGAAGATGTTCAGAACGTTGTTAAGGTAACAATGGATACCTACGGCAGAGTTGATTGCTTGTTCAATAATGCAGGTTGCCTTATCACAAAACCGACAGTTGAACTCACAAGAGAAGACTGGGAAAAATTCACAAATCTCGATGCTTATTCATACCTTCGCATGATGCAGCTTTGCTTGCCAATCATGGAAAAACAGGGCGGCGGATCAATCTGCAACTGCTCATCACTTGCAGCTTTTGATAATGCTATCCCTGGTGGAGCCCTTTACTGCTTCGTTAAAGCTGGCGTTAACCACATGACACACTGCATCGCAGCTGAATATGCTGGAAAGAACATCAGAGTTAACAACCTCAATCCAGGCCTTATTGCTACAGAGATGGTTCTTACAGGTCCTGGCGCAGATGGGTTTGACTACATCAAGACACTTGTTCCTTGCGGAAGAGCAGGAACCGCTCTTGAATGTGCTTACGCTGCTTTGTATCTCCTTTCAGATGAATCTAGCTACACAAGTGGTGCTTCACTCTTACTTGACCATGGTCAGAGAGGATATTAATCTGAATACAGATTTAAGACAAAAGGAGGCTGCGTAAGGCAGCCTCCTATTGTTAAAAGTGTTGATTGGAAAAAGAATAAAGTGACGCAATTGTGATACCTTTTTGTAATGCTTAAATAAATTAGAGTATTTATGTGATTTTGGTATATCAGCCGACAATTCCCGATGTGTCGATTCTTAAAAGAAGGGATGCAATTTCTTTGGTGGATATAGTATCTTCGTCTTCTTTAAGCCATTTACAAAGCACGTTTACGGTTCCGGCGGATGAATGAGCAAAAACATATTTTTGTTCTTGTTCGGAATAGCGGTTGCCTTGTTTGTTCCAAATTGAGTAAACGAGTTCTTCGGAATAAAGCATTTCGAATGTATTAAGATAGCCTATATTGTTATTTAAAACCAAGAACGTTTTTTTATTGGTTTTTATGAATTCGCAGACTTTAAGGATCGTTGGAAAAGAAGTGGAGTCCTTAGAATCTGAAATAATGCAATTGAGTTTATCTGAAAATTCCTGCTTTAATATTTGTAATTGATTATACGGGTCGGTAAAGTGGGCATAGTAAGTGGATCTGTGTATATCGGCCTTACGGCAAAGTTCGGTTACGGTGACTCTGGATATTGGTTTTGTTTCAAGCAGTTCTACTAAGCTTTGGTTGAGCATTTCTTTAGTGTAGCGTACTCTTCTGTCAGACATTT
Organism: bacterium; assembly: GCA_963619195.1. Lineage (GTDB taxonomy): Bacteria > Bacillota > Clostridia > Eubacteriales > Anaerofustaceae > RUG14186. Next base: position 14,480 of record CAVEWD010000017.1, read on the forward strand.
CCTCTCCTTTTGTTATATTAATAGACATATTTGTTATATTTGTTGGATATTTGTCAAATGTGAAAAAATTGACGGTTGATTGTTTGCTAGTTAATACTATATAATAT
>CAVEWD010000018.1:0-4068 GCA_963619195.1 bacterium
GCTTCACTCAGCTCCGTGCGAATAAGCTCATTTATTTTTTCTATTCTATGTTGTGTTGCCATTATTCCTTTATTTCATGCATACTGTACAGCTCCAGTATGTCATTTTCCTTTACATCATCAAATCCATCTATGCCTATACCGCATTCATAGCCTGCAGCAACCTCTTTTACATCATCCTGGAAACGTTTCAACGACTTCACAGTTCCATCAAATATAACCTTGCCGCCTCTAAGAACTCTAACTTTGCTGTTTCTCTTAACATTACCATCTGTTACATATGAACCAGCAACAAGACCGATATTTGGCACCTTGAAGGTAGCTCTAACCTCCACATGACCATCTATAATCTCCTCGTACTCAGGTTCTTTAAGCCCCTTAATTGCTGCCTCAATATCATCAATTATATCATATATAACGGAGTAGGATCTAATTTCAACCCCTTCCTTGTCGCTGTACGCTTTAGCTTTGTTGTCAGTTTTAACATTGAAGGCAATAACAAGAGCCCTTGATGCATTTGCCAGTGCCACATCTGTTTCGCTAACATCACCAACACCACCGTGCAGCAAAGAAATCTTAACCCCATCATCATTTTCATTTAACTTTTCAAGTTCTTGCTTGATTGCCTCAAAGGAACCAGCAACATCAGTTTTGACAATGAGATTGATTTCCTTAAGTTCACCTTCATGAACCTTATTAAAGATATCCTCAAGGCTCTTTGGCCCACCCGCCTTTGAAGCAAGAATTCTCATACGGTCTTTACGCTTGTCGGTTATTCTCTTAGCCTCTCTCTCATTTTCAACCACAATAAATTTATCTCCAGCTGCAGGCACTTCACTTAAACCCAAAGCCTCCACTGCCATGGATGGTCCTGCTTTGTTAACTCTCTGACCGTTGTGGTTAGTCATAACTCTGATTTTGCCATATGTAGGTCCAATGACAATGTAATCACCCTCATGCAGAGTTCCTGACTTAACAAGTAATGATGCCGTAACGCCTCTTTGTTTGTCAATTCTTGATTCGATTACGGTTCCTATTGCAGGCATATCGAAATTGGCCTTAAGATCCTCAACTTCGGCAACGAGCAAAATCATATCTAAAAGGTTATCAAGGCCTTGACCATTTTTAGCAGAAACAGGAGCACAAATAACATCGCCGCCCCATTCTTCGCACACAACTCCATATTCAGTAAGCTCTTGCTTTACCTTGTCAGGGTTGGCTGTTGGTTTATCAATTTTATTTATTGCCACAACAATTGGCACACCAGCGGCCTTAGCGTGATTTATTGCCTCTATTGTTTGAGGCATTACGCCATCATCCGCAGCCACAACCAAAACGGCAATATCAGTAACAGAAGCACCTCTTGAACGCATTGCTGTAAATGCCTTGTGACCGGGGGTATCTATAAAAGTAATTGGATTATCCCTCATAGTAACGGTATAAGCGCCAATGTGCTGTGTGATTCCTCCAGCTTCGCCGGAAATTACATTGGTTTTTCTTATTGCATCCAACAAAGAAGTTTTACCATGGTCAACATGCCCCATAACTGTAACAATTGGCGGACGTCTTGACAACTTGCTTTCGTCAGCAAAATGCTCTTGTTCCATTTTTGCAAAGAGATCTTCTTCTTTCTCAAGTTCAACGGTTATCCCCAACTCCTCACAGATAATAGAAACAGTATCAAAATCCAAGGACTGATTTATATTTGCCATTATTCCGTAGCTCATAAGAGTTTTAATGATATCTACGGCAGAAATAAGAATTTTTTCACTTAACTCGCTTACAGTAATCACCTCAGGCACAACAACAGTGCCTGTAACACCGCTTGTGGCTCTTTTTTCACGCTTCTCAAGTTTTTCAACCTTATACTGACTTTTCGAACCATGCTTTTTCTTAGTGTTATCAAGCTTTCCGTAACTCTTTTCCTCAAAGAAGCTCTCTCTTGCCTTATTTTTGGCATCGTTTTTCTGCTTTGAGTTATTTTTAAATCTATCGTTCTTCGTCTTCTCTAATGGTTTTTCTTCAACAGCTCCACCCTTAGAGAATGATGAACGGTTATTATATTGACCATTTCCACCTTGACGCGGTGTAAAGCCGCTTCCATCTCTAGGAGTTCTGTTTTGGTAGCTTCCAGTGTTCTTTGTCTGGTAAGCCCCATCACGCTTTTGGTAGGTGCTAGCGTCTCTCTTCTGATAAGAACCTGTATATGATTGAGATTGATCTCTGCGAGGCTTATATCCTGAAGATGCATCTCTTGCACCATCTTTGTTATATTCACGCCTTTGGCCCTGCTGATATGAGCTGCCATCTCTCTTCTGATAGCTTCCTTGTTGGTTTCCCTCACGTTTTTGATATCCTGAGTTATCTCTGCGCTGATACGATGAACCTTCATATCGGCCTTGAGACTGTCTTTGAGCATTACTTCTGGTTCTGTCTTGTGCGGTACGATCCTGATTTGCACGTTCTTGGCCTCCCCTCTCTTGTTTTCGGGGCTGCTGCGTTCTTGTGAAATCTCTATCCTTGCCTGCATTGTTATTTGAAGCAGACTTGTGGGCTACGCTGGGCTGCTGTGCAGTTTGAGTTTGCGGCTTTTCAGGAGCTTTAACTGGCTCTGGCTTTATTACTCTCACTGTACTCTTCGGTGCAGAACTCTTTGAATCATCCGCTGATTTCTTTACCAACTTGCCATCTACAACATCGAAATTATTTTTGAAATATTTTTCCTGCTGATCAGTCAAATTGCTCATATGATTTTTAATTGGAATATTTGCTTGTTGAAGCAAGAGAACAAAATCCTTACTTTGAATGGAATATTCTTTTGCAAAATCGTATACTTTCTTCGTCATTCATTTCCCCCTTTTTGTGCTTTATTCGCATAGTGCTTTGCTTCTTCAAAGACCTTTTCCAACTCTTGCGCATCGGCTTCTACCGATAGGGCTGACGCGATCTTTTTTGCATTTTTTATGTTATTGAGACACTCCTGTGAACAACACACATATGCACCTCTACCATTAGCCTTGCCTGTTGGGTCAAAAGCCACACTTCCCTCGGGAGTACGCACAATGCGCATTAGTTCACGCTTATCTTTCTGCTGCCTGCACATCACACAGGTACGCATTGGAATTTTTTTCAAACCTACTCACAAACCTCCTCAACCTCGGTTGATTCAATATTTTCGTTTTCGCTTTCTAAAGCAACGTTTTCATCGCATTCTTGCTTAACTTCCAATTCAGAATTTTCGAATTCAACATCGCCTGCAATTTCACTTTTGGTGCTCAAATTCTCATCATTAAGCATTTCCTCATATTGAGCTGGAGTTTTTATATCTATTTTCCACCCTGTAAGTCGAGCTGCGAGTCTTACATTTTGCCCATCTTTACCTATAGCCAACGAAAGCTGTCCTTCATCCACTATAAGCACAGCCATATGCTGCTCCTCATCAATAAGCACATCTAAAGTCTCAGCAGGGCTTATGGCATTTTTAATATAAATAGCAGGATCCTCACTGTACTCAATTACATCAATCTTTTCGTTTCCGATTTCATTAAGAATATTCTGAATTCTTATTCCTCTTTGGCCAACACATGCGCCCACTGCATCAACATTAGCATTCTGGGCATAAACAGCAATTTTTGTGCGACTGCCGGCTTCTCTTGATATGGATTTTATTTCAACGGTTCCATCAAAAATTTCTGGAATTTCAACTTCAAACAATCTCTTAATTAAATTCGGGTTAGCTCTGGAAACAAATATTTGTGAACCTTTACTGGTGCGAACAACATCACTTATATAAACCTTGATTCGCATCCCGTAAAGGTATTCCTCTCCGGGAACCTGATTTTGATAATTCATGATACCTTCGCTTTTACCAAGGTCAACATAAACATTACCTTTGTCAGTACGTTGAACTATTCCCACCATAAGTTCATCTTTTTTCTCACTAAAGGTGTCAAAAATAATTTTTCGTTCACTTTCTTTTATCTGTTGCAGAACATATTGCTTTGCGTTTTGAGTTGCAACACGCCCCAAACTAAGCGGATCGACTGGGAACTCCACCACATCTCCCGGT
>CAVEWD010000018.1:4078-5498 GCA_963619195.1 bacterium
CCCGGTTCATAAGCGAGACTAAGCTTTTTAGCTTCATCTAAGCTTATTTCATTAGCAGGATCCTCAACTTCCTCAACCACAGTTTTTTGAATGGCGAGTTCTATTTCCTGGGTTTCTCTATCAATTTCAGCCCTTACATTATTAACTCCTTTATGGTCTTTTTTACAGGCTGCTATTAAAGCGGTCTCAAAAGCTACCAATATATCCTCTTTATCTATTCCTTTTGTTTTAACAATTTCGTCAAGCGCTTCGATTGCATCATTTAATGAATTTTTCTGCGCATTACTTTTTTTCATTTCTTCCCCCTTACTTAAAACTCAAAATCAAAATGTAAATTAATTTTTGCAACATCATCTAATTGAAGTTCAAAATCACCTTCCTCTGAAGCGAATGTGAAAATACCCTCCGAATAGGACTTCAAAACCGCAGTAAATTTTTTTTCACCGGCACGCGGCTTATATAAAGCTACATCTACACGTCTTCCTGAAAAACGAATATAGTCGCTTTCCTTTTTCAAAACTCTTTCAACACCAGGAGATGACACTTCTAAAATAAAGTTTTCCTGGAAAAATTCACTCTCATCAATTAAGTCGCTTATCCCTCGGCTTACCTCAGCACACTCATCAAGAGATATATCCCCATCCTTTAATTCAATATAGAATCTGAGCACCTGCTGAGTTCCTTCCTTCTTAAACTCTGCATCCACCAATTCACAACCGTTATTTTCAATAACAGGCGTTGCGAGCTTTACCATTTCATCAATAAACTTCACTAATGAAAACCTCTGTTCAAAATTAATGAGTGGGTTTCCCCACTCATTTACCCTTATATGTTATCATAAAAAAAGTGCTTTGTAAAGGGCGAAACAACACTTTATTGCATATTTAGTGCCAATTTTTTTAAATTAAACAGCATTTTTATTTAAATTCTACTTATTTTGCAGTTCATCAAACATCTCTCGTACAGAAGGCGCATTTCTTGTTAATTTTTTTATGCTTAGTTCGTCAGCCTTATCATTAGCTATACGCAAATTCTTCTCAGAGAGAGTGAGTGCCTCTTTCACCTTTTGCAAATGAATTATTGTTTTATCTATTTCTTCTATAGCTTCATTAAAACGTCTGCTTGCCAACTCATAATTACGGGCAAACCCAGCCTTAAAGGCATTCATATTTTCTTCAAAGTTTAAGATATCCAACTGCTGTTCTTTAACAAGCTTAAGCTCTTTCTTGTATTGCAATGAATTTAATGCTGCATTTCTTAATAGTGTTATCATTGGAATGAAAAACTGCGGGCGTATTACATACATTTTTTCATACTTGTAGGAAACATCTACAATTCCATTGTTATAAAACTCGTTGTCTATCTCTAAAAGAGAAACAAGCACAGCATATTCGCAATTTTTTTCACGTCTGTCTTTATC
>CAVEWD010000018.1:5508-14444 GCA_963619195.1 bacterium
GTCTTTATCAAGCTCTTTAAAGAAGTCTTCGTTTTTATGTTTAGCTCTGGAATCGGTGGATTCCATTTCATTTTTCATTTCAAACATAATTGATATAAACTCGGTTCCGTCTGCCGAAGCTTCCCTGAAAATAAAATCACCCTTGCTCCCTGTATGTGCATCATTATCCTTCTCGAAGTATGCTGTTGGAAATGCCGTCATTCTAATTTTATTAAATTCACTCAAACAGTGCTGTTCTAAACTCTCACCCACCATTTTGGTTGACTGACGCATTTTGAAATCTTTAAGACGCTCAATTTCGTCATCACGAAGCTTAATTTTTTCTTCATATTTCTCCTTTAGGACTTTCTCCTTTAGAGAATTTTCTTTTTCGCTCATGTCCAACTTTGACTTAAGCTGCACAATCTCCACATTTTTTTCATTAAGCGACTTTTCCTGTTCACGCACAGCATCTGCCACCGAAAATTTTTTTTCATTTTCAGTGTTTTCAAGCCTTGCCTTTAAAGCCTCAAGCATCCTATCCTTTTCTGAAAGCTCCTTTTCCTTTTGAGATAGCAATTTTTCGCGTTCCTTCTCCTGCTGAAGCTTAAAAAATTTAAGCTCATTTTCTTTTTTTTCCTCAAGATCCTTCTCACGCGATTTAAGTTCATTTTCAAATTCGCTGTCTCTTACCTGTTGGACTATTTTTGAATATCCACTTTCATCAACCTGGAACACTTCACCACAATTCGGGCATTTAATTTCCTGCATAATTTACTCCTCAATTTTGCACATCTGAAAAATACTCTAAAATAAAATTCATGCGGCGAAAAATCCGCCGCATATAACATGTTATTTTAAGAATCCGGCAATTATTTTTTCTTCAGCCTCTTCTTCTGTAAGCCCTAAAGTTTGAAGCTTCATTATTTGTTCGCCCGCAATTTTTCCAATTGCCGCTTCATGAATAAGAGATGCTTCCTTGCTATTTGCCTCAAGTTCAGGAATCGCCAACACTTTGCCATTATCTGCAATAATTGCATCACACTCTGTATGGCCCGTACACACGCCATTGCCTATAATTTTCGAGCGGAAGGTTTGGTGTGAGTTGCCGCAGGCCACAGAACGGGACACCACATCAGCTCCTGCATTCTCGCCATCTAATGATACCTCAAAGTCCGTTTCCGCAATATCCTCTCCATCAGTCATGATTTTTTCACGAATCACAACCTTTGCGTTTTCTCCCACCTTTGCATGGGTTTTTCTTGTGGTTTTTTCAACTCCCTTTATTTGAGTTGTGTCCATTTCAAGGACCGCACCTTCCTTTAGGTATGCGTCAGTAACCGGATCTATTACCCTTTTAGCTCCAGATGCCCCTGTGCCAATATGTTTTTCAAGATATTTCACATGGGAATCCTTTTCCATAAAGAAACGGTGAATGCCATTATGGCGAGCTTCCTCTTCTTCGGAATACACATGAACGCCGCATCCCGCAACAATAACCACATCAGCTCCTTCACCAATATAGAAGTCATTATAAACCAAATCATCAATTCCGGCCTTGGTTACACATGCTGGTATAAACACAGTTTCGTTCTTAGTGTAAGGCTTAACTATTATGTCAAGTCCAGGCTTGTCTTCCTTCGATTTTATTTCAATATTTTCAGAGGACTTTCTTCCGGCACATTGGCCATCTTCACGTATGTTATAAGCTCCTTTAAATTCACCATCATAATCAGACACGATTTTAAGTAGCTCCTTAGTTACATCATTCATTAAACACACCCTCCTTTGGCATTACACATTGCTTATGACAGCTCTTTCCTGACAATAATGCCGGCAGTATTTCTTCTTTGGGGCCGTGCTCAGTCACTTCACCATCTGTGATAACTATAAGCTCATCAGCAAATTCCATTATCCTTTCTTGGTGAGAGATTATAATCAACGAACCATTAAGGTTCTTTTGCATATCCTTAAAAACATCAATTAAATTTGCAAAGCTCCAAAGGTCTATACCGGCCTCAGGTTCGTCAAAAACACTGATCTTGCTGTGACGAGATATAACAGATGCTATTTCTATTCTTTTTATTTCACCCCCAGATAAAGTAGAATCCACCTCTCTGTCAATGTAATCGCTTGCACAAAGGCCAACTCTTGTTAAAATTTTACACATATCAGGGCGAGAAAGCTTATCCTTTGAAGAAAGCTCAATAAGATCTGCCACGGTTAAACCTTTAAAACGAACTGGCTGTTGAAATGCATAACTCACGCCCTTTTGAGCTCTTTGAGTTATACCTAATTCAGTTATATCCTCACCATCAAGATAAATTTTCCCCTCCGACGGATGATAAATTCCCGCAATAAGCTTAGCAACGGTGGTTTTCCCTCCACCATTTGGTCCGGTGACAACAACAACCTTTCCATCCGGGATCTCGATGTTCACTTTTTTGACAACTGGAATACCCTCTTCCGTGTTCCAGCTTACATTCTCCAGCTTAAGCATTTGACTTAAACCTCCCTGATTTTACTTAAACATATTTATTTTATTCCGGAAGTTACCAAAGCTCTCATAGAATTAAGAATTGCTATTATCAACACCCCCACATCTGCAAAAACAGCTGCCCAAATAGTGGAAATGCCAAATGCCGCCAAAACCAACAGCGCAAGCTTAACGCTCAGGGCAAAAACAATGTTTTCTCTCACTATCCTCAGAGTGCGTTCTGCAATCTTTTTAGCTGAGGCTATTTTAGAAAGCTCATCATTCATAAGAACAACATCAGCCGCTTCAATTGCAGCATCAGAACCTAAAGCCCCCATGGCGATGCCTATATCGGCATAAGCTAAAACAGGTGCGTCATTTATTCCATCACCAACAAATGCCAGTTTGCCAGAAGTTGCTTTTTTCTTAAACAAACCTTCCACACATTTTACTTTATCCTCAGGCAAAAGCTGTGTGTGCACTTCATCAATTCCCAGGCTGCAAGCAACATCTCTTCCCACCGCGTCTGAATCCCCGGTGAGCATAACTGTTTTCTTTATGCCTGCTTCCTTGAGTTTCGCTATGGCTTCCTTTGCGCCGGGCTTTATTTCATCTGAGATAACAATATGCCCTTTATAATCCTTATCAATGGCAACATGAATAGTTGTACCAACTTTATGACATGGATGCCATTTAACTCCTAAGTCCTCCATGAAAGAAGAATTCCCAACGCAAACTTCTCTGCCATTTATTATAGCCGCAACTCCCTTTCCTGCAACCTCTTTGTAGTTAGAAATGCAATTTTTATTTACAGGCTTGCCGTAGGCCTCCAAAATAGAACGTGCAATTGGGTGATCGGAAAATGTCTCGCACATAGCTGCATTCTCAAGCAAATCAGCTTCGGAAATTTCATCAGGGTGAATGGCTGTAACATTAAAAACTCCCTTTGTTAAAGTTCCGGTTTTATCAAACACAACAGTATCCACCTTAGAAAGCGCCTCAAAATAATTGCCACCTTTAACAAGAATTCCATGCTTTGAAGCACCGCCTATACCGCCAAAAAAACCCAAAGGCACAGAAACTACTAAAGCACACGGACACGAAACAATGAGAAATGTCAGAGCCCTTGTGAACCACACATTGAAATCCTGTTTAAATATTAGCCAAGGAATTAAAGCTATTGCCACTGCACTAATAACCACCACAGGAGTGTAATATTTGGCAAATTTGGTTATAAATTTTTCAGCCTTCGCCTTTTTAGATGCTGCATTTTCCACCAGCTCTAAAATGCGAACAACCGTAGAATTTTCAAATTCTTTAGTCACTCTCACTTTAAGAAGACCTGCCTGATTTATACACCCGCTGATCACATCATCCCCCTCACAAATGCTGCGCGGGACCGACTCTCCTGTTAAAGCAGAGGTATCAAGAGATGAATTACCAGAAATTACCACTCCATCCAGGGGAATCATTTCTCCCGCCTTAATAACAATCACATCTCCTAAATGCACCTGCTCCGGAGAAACCTCTTTAACCTCTCCATCTTTTTCAAGGTTAGCATATTCTGGTTTTATGTCCATTAATGCAGCTATTGACTCCCTGGACTTTCCCACGGCATAGCTCTCAAAAAGCTCTCCAATTTGGAAAAATATCATAACCGCTACAGCCTCTGTGTAATCACCAATGCCAAATGCACCAATGGAAGCAACTGCCATTAAAAATTTCTCATCGAAAACTTGACCATTTGCTATGTTCTTTAAAGCACTCAAAAGCACATCATAGGATATTATAAGATATGCCAAAATGTATATTATTAAATCATAAGGCTTTGACGGCTTTACAATATATGCTATAGCACAAATAACAAATGAAAATATAATTCTATATAATTCTTTCTTTTGTTTTTTTGTCATATCTGACCTCTCTTTATATGCAATTATCTAAGTATTGTGCAGTCCGGTTCAATTTTTTTACATTTTTTCACAATTTCATCCATCACATCATCAAAACGAGCATCTTCGATATCGACAGTCATTTTTTGCGTAATGAAGCTTACCGATGCATCATTAACGCCATCTAATTTCTTAATGGTCTCCTCCATCTTAGCGGCGCAATTTGCACAATCTAAATCTTCAAGCTTAAAAGTTTTTTTCATTTGTTTGTACCCTCCTAAAAATTTATTCCATTATATGATCAATACCCTGGCTTATAACCGTGCGAACGTGCTCATCATCAAGGGAGTAAAGAATACTCTTCCCTTCACGACGATATTTAACCAATTTTGAAAGCTTAAGAGCCTTGAGCTGATGCGATACCGCCGATTGAGATACCCCTAAAACCTCTGCTATATCACACACGCACATTTCAGTCTGCATAAGCACATACAAAATTTTAATTCGTGTAGTATCACCGAAAGTTTTAAAAAAATCGGCAAGATCATAAAGGATTTCATCATCAGGAAGCTGATCTAAAACCTCCTTAACAATATCCTTGTGGACATTTTTTTCATCGCACACAGCTATAACTTTTTCATCTTCCATATTTTTACATCCAATCATATGAGCATTTGTTCATATGTATTATATGACATATTATGTAGTTACAACATATATTTGAGAAAAAAATAAAATAATTATGCGGTTAAACTATTATGAAAAACAAATGTGATAATAAAATTCAAAGAAAAACTGAATAAATAATATAATTTAATAAAAAGCAAACCGCCTAAAAATCAAAATCACCCCAAACTTGGGGTGATTTTGATTGACGATATTACTAATATCTTGTCTTTTCTTTAACCTTTGTGGCTTTACCAACACGATCTCTAAGGTAGTAAAGTTTAGCTCTTCTAACCTTACCGAGGCGAACCACTTCAATCTTGTCAATTCTAGGTGAGTTGAGCGGAAATGTTCTTTCAACACCAACACCATAAGAAATCTTTCTAACGGTGAATGTAGCTCTTGCTCCTCCGTTTTGACGTTTGAGCACAATGCCTTCGAAGACCTGAATTCTTTCTCTCTTTCCTTCAACAACCTTTACGTGAACTCGTACGGTATCACCAACATTGAATGAAGGGAGATCTGTTCTTAAATTGTTTTGTTCAACAAGTTTAATTAAATCCATCGGTTGTGCTCCTCCTTCCTTCCCAGACGTTCTTGTGTTCCAATGTTAACAGAGGACCGCCGTAATAACCAAGTAAGTATATCATTTTCCTTGATAATTGCAAAGGGGTTTAAATTATTTATTCGAAGACTGCTTAAGCATAAGTCAGATTTCAGCTTTTTAAGAGTTTATCACAAAATATGCTTTTAATTTAAAAGTAACTTCTATCACTTTTTTTCTGATTCTTTAAGAGTTTTCGGACGAAAATCTTTGACCAAAAATGACATGGCCAAAAGTAAATATATCCCCAGCCCGACTTTTAAAGGTGCATAGAACATATCGCCGCCAAAGAAATAGCTGCAAAGCTGAATATAATAGGGAGCTACATATCCCGGCAATTGTGCAGATGCCATTAAAAGCGATGACATAAATACAAATGATTCAGCCGAAACTGCAGCACCTACGTATTTATACATTACTGGGAAACTGAATGACATTGCTACCCCAACACAAAAACTTCCAATACAAAAAGTTATGAGACTTGAAGTTAACAGCAGCATTGCGACATATGTGCCGTACATAAGCATTGCAACAACAAGCATATATCTTTTTATCACATCATATATTTTCCCGTAAAGCAATCCTCCAACAGTATATCCTATTGCTGACATAGATGAAATTAATGCCACACTTGCCACAGTCCCGATGTTTTTATCGTTAACTATAAACGAAAGGTTTGTAGTGCAAGACGAATTAACAAGAAAGAAAATAAACATAAGCAAAGGATATATGAATGCTGATGATGGAATTCCACCCTTGGATTTTAAAGTTTTTTCAGTTGTATCATTATTTTTTCCTGAAGGTAATTCAGGGTTTTTGTAAAATAAAAGTATAAGCAGCAAGGGGATAACAGAAACAACGTAAAGCAAAAACATATATTTCACATTTACTGTTGCCAGGTTTCCTGCTACGTTTGATATGATAAATTGAAATGCAGTTACAATTGAGCCGGACATAGCTAAAAGTTTAGGACCCCTTTCCGTGCCAAAAGTAAGCACGTATGCTCCGCTTATAAATCCCCCAAATGCCATGCCCAAAGCAACTATTATTCTGCAAATCAGAAGAAATGTATAATTGTCAATAATAAAGAATGGACCGATTCCACCGATTAAAATCAAAATTAATGAAATTGAGAAACAAGCTTTATATTTAATTTTTTTCCCGATTATGGAACCTAATGCCAATGTTGCCAAAAATGTAACGAGTGTGGGAATAGACTGAAGCCGGTAAATCATCATATATTCCATTTCCGGGAATATGTCGGAAATAGCTTGAAGCGCATTGGTAAAAATATATCCGAAACCGCCCGTAATGATGTATGTCGATATCATTGCTAATATAACCGTTAAATCTTTATGTTTTTTTGTTGTTTCCATAGATACCTCATGAGCAATAAAATAAGTAATAAAATTTACGCAAATTTGTTTTATATAGATATATCTAAATTAATATATTCAGGAGGATAAATTTAGTGCAAGAAAAACTATTAGAAAAAAGAGATATATTGAGAGATGCGGTGGCATTTAAGAAGACACCTCGTATTCCTTATATCGCTTGGGTATGGCAATGGAAAATTTTGGATTCTGACCTTAACGTAACCATAGAGGAGGCTTCCGAAAATTATGATATACAAGAACAGGTGTTGCGTGAGTTTTTAAGCAGATATCATTTTGATTCTATTTATGAACGTGCTTGTATATATAATACAAAGTTTACAAAATCATTACCCGGATTAAATGCAAGAATACTTGAAGGTAATTCATTAAACAATGTAGACAGAGTACTGGTGGAATTAAATGACATTGAGGAATATCAGCAAAACCCAACACTATATTCCTGGACACATAACGGTCCTAAATTCCATCCGGATTTAACTTTTGGAAACATTCAGGATGCGCTTGCCGCACAAATTGAATATGCTGATTTTTGCAAAAAGGTGGAAGGCATATTTAGGGATGAATATGGCATTCCACGCATGTTTGAGCAGCCGGGTAAAAATATTTTGGTACCTATCGAATATGTTCTGTTCACTTTAGGCGGAATAAAAGATTTTGGCATTTCATTAAGAAGGTACCCTGAGAAAGTAGAGTCGTTGACAGCTTTATTACGTCCGACATTTGAAGCACAGATTGAATATTCCGTAAATACACCGACTTCCGAAGATTTAGTGTATGATACTACAATATCGTATTTGGTTCATAGTATTTTAAATATGAAACAATTTGAAAGATTCTACTATAATGATTGGAAGTATGCTGTTGACAATATAGTATCAAAAGACAAAAGTTGTCTTCATATGGTAGAGGCTGAAGTAATAAGATTTGCAGATTATTTTAATGATCTTCCCAAGGGAAAACATTGTTTGCACCCTGAAATAGAAGATGTAAGAGATATTCGAAAAGTTATGCCGAATTTAGCAATTGAAGGAGGTATGCCCGTTACACTTGTTGGCAAGGCTTCCAAAGAAAGATGTTTGAATTTTGCAAAAGAACTTGTGGATACAATGGGCGATGGGTATATACTCAGCCAAGATAAATTTATGAACTATTCTTATGACGGCACAAGAGAAAATATGTTGGCGCTCAGTGAGTTTGTTTTAAATTATAAAGCATAGGAGAAATAAATATTATGGACAGAGAACAAAGGGTTACATACACCGAAGACGGTTTATATGAAGTTGTAAATGCATTGGTGGATTATCCGGAAGATCAGCGTTTTGCACTTGTCGCTGGAATTATAGCTCAATTTTAGCAATCAAAAGCGGAGCCGAATAATCGGTTCCGTTTTTTACATAGTATGTTATTTAATTAAGCAAAAAGTCAATTGTCGGCCGAAGTTTTGATTCGTTTCCCTTTAACCAGTAAAGATAAATTTTACGCTTGCCATTCGTTTTTATCATAATGCTTTTATCAGACGAAATTCTGTTATTGTTTGACTCTTTAAATAATTGAGCAAGAATTTTTTGTGTGTAAGTTATCAATATCGGTAGTTCGGATAATTTTACAGCATTAACATATGTATTGTGTTCGTATATATTTGTTTCAAAATTTACGTTATAATATTTCTTAAACTGCTCTATCCAAAAATATTCACTTTGATTAACTAGTAAAGTACGGTTGTTTAAATCTTCAATATCCAATACATCTTTTTGAAAAAGAGGATCCGAGTTGACTACATTTAAAAAATAATTTTCTTCTGTCCATTCACACTTAGAAATTACATTGTCATAATTTTCTGTATCTGTAAAATAATCTATGATTATATCAGCTTTTTTTTCAATTAGATTATTTATTATGCCGTTATTATTCGGTTGATACAC
>CAVEWD010000019.1:0-4812 GCA_963619195.1 bacterium
AAACAAAGGGCATATTTTATGTTTATAATGTAAAATTCGAGTATGATGGAAAAATAAAAAACAAAAAGATTTTGTCATATAAAGATAACGAATTACACCAAATTAAGCATAACTTTACAAAATGCACCACAAAGCAAAGGCCAATCATAATTGGTGCAGGGCCTGCAGGATTGTTTTGTGCTCTTAGATTAGCTGAGTTTGGAATAAATTCGATTATACTCGAAAGAGGCAAAGATCTATCAGGGCGCAGTAAAGATATTGATAAGCTAATGAAGGAAGGCATTTTAAATCCAGAATCTAATGTGCAGTTCGGCTTAGGTGGAGCCGGTACATACTCTGATGGCAAATTACGAAGTAGAATAAAAAATGAGTTCACTTCATATGTTTTACAAAAATTCATTGAACATGGCGCCAATCCCTCAATTTTATATGAATCCAAACCACATCTTGGAACAGACAAACTAAGTGAAATAATTGCAGATATAAAAAAATATTTAGAAGATTGTGGCACAGAATTTAAGTTCTCGAGTAAAGCAACAGGAATTAATTCACGGAATGGTAAGTTAGTGTCAATCATCGTAAATAATACAACTGAAATACCCTGCAGTGAAGCAATCTTATGTATAGGAAATTCCGCGAGAGATACTTTTCAGATGCTTTATGATAATGGCATACACATTGAGCAAAAACCAATTGCTGTGGGAGTAAGAATAGAACATCCTCAATCCACAATAAATAAATATGTATATGGTGATTATTCGAACGCACCATACTTACCAAATGCTGACTATCAGCTAACTCATCGAGATGAAACCGGAAGAAGTATTTACACATTTTGCAATTGCCCCGGAGGCGTTGTTATCAACTCATCTTCCGAAAGTAATAGATTGTCGGTAAATGGAATGAGTTATTCTCAGAGGAACAAAGAAAATGCGAATTCCGCCTTGGTGGTGAATGTAAAAAATGAAGACTATAACAGCACCCATCCTTTAGCAGGAATAGAATTTCAACGATCTATAGAGGAAAAATCTTTTTTTGCAGGTGGTTGCGGCTACAAAGCGCCGGTGATGCGTATAAGTGATTTTATATCTTCAAGCAAATCCTGCAGTTGTATCCCCACAATACTCCCTGGTTATACTTATGCTGATATAAATGAAATTTTTCCAGATTTTATAGGGAAGTCACTAAAAAATACACTTAAATATTTTAGTGGGAAAATCGAAGGTTTTGATGAAGGAATAATTACAGCCTGCGAAACAAAAACATCGACACCGTTAAGAATCACTAGGGATTCAGAAAGTTATGAGAGTACAAGTTTAAAAGGCTTATTTCCGGTGGGTGAAGGTGCAGGCTATGCTGGAGGAATAATAAGTAGTGCAGTAGATGGAGTGTGCTGCGCCAACAGATTGATAAAAAAATTAAACGGTGAATGATGATACGGAGGAATAATGGGTAGATTATTTGGAACAGATGGTGTGAGAGGGGAAGCAAACAAAACACTTTCGCCAGATTTAGCATTCAATTTAGGTAAAGCAGCATGCGAATTAATAAAAAAGGATGTACCACACCCAACCTTTCTAATTGGAAAAGACACGAGAATTTCATGCGATATGCTTGAAAGCGCTCTATGCGCTGGAATAATGTCAAGAGGAGGAAATGTACTTCTGGCGGGAGTGTTACCCACACCAGGTGTTGCAGTGTTAATAAGGCATTTTAATGCTGATAGTGGTGTTGTTATAAGTGCATCGCATAACCCATTTTATGACAACGGGATAAAGTTTTTTGATAAAAATGGACAAAAGCTAAGTGATGAAACAGAAGATTGTATACAAAAAATAATAGAAGAAAATTTATACAATGAGACAATATCCGGTTCATCTATTGGGAAATGCACACGTATAGATAATGCATCAGAGCTTTACAAAAATGAAATATTATCAAAATTCCCTAAATTTTCACTATCAGGTAAAAAAATAGTGCTAGATTGCGCAAATGGAGCAGCATCTTACGTTGCACCACAAGTCTTCTCGGAATTGGGAGCAGAAGTTGTTGTAATAAATGCAACACCAGATGGCATTAACATAAATTCAGAATGCGGTTCTACGCATACGCAACAATTAAAAAATACGGTAGTGGGATCAACTTCCGACTTAGGTTTAGCATTTGATGGTGATGCAGACAGATTAATTGCCTGCGATGAAACAGGTAAGGAAATCAACGGCGATATGATTATGTATTTAATGGCAAAACAAATGCATAATCAAGGCAATCTCAAAGACAACACGCTTGTAATAACTGTAATGAGCAATTTAGGCCTTAAAATAGCTCTGGAAAAAGAAAACATAAAAACAGTGCAAACTGCCGTAGGTGATAGGTATATTTTGCAGGAAATAAAACAAAACGGATATACCTTAGGTGGAGAACAGTCAGGACACATAATAAACACAAACATCAACTCCACAGGTGATGGATTAGCTACAGCATTAATGCTATCATATCTATTTGAAAAATCTGGTAAAAAAATGTCAGAGTTACTCTGTGATTATCGTGAATATCCTCAAATATTGGTGAATGTAAAAACTTCCATAGAAAATAAATTAAGATATCAGAATTCTGAAGAAATAAAACATGCCTTATGTTTACTTGAAGAAAAATATAGAGGTAATGGCAGAGTACTCTTGCGTCATTCTGGTACAGAGCCATTGGTAAGGGTTATGATAGAGGGCACTGACATTGATGAAATTACCTCTGATGCAAATAGGCTGGCACTACTGATTGAAAAAATATCAAAATAAAACCTTAAAAATATGAAGGGTAGATCGCCCTCCTGTGATATGATGGCGTTTAATAAAAGGATGCCGAAATCCCACTATGTGTGAATTTCGACATCCTTTTATTAAAATAAAACTATTCAAGTTCAACCGTTCCTGTATAGAGCTTATAATAATTCCCCTTTTGAGCTATAAGCTGTTCATGATTACCTCTTTCAATTATTTTACCATGATCGATAACCATAATAACATCTGAATTTTTCACAGTTGAAAGTCTATGAGCTATAACAAACACTGTTCTTCCCTGCATAAGTGCATCCATTCCCTGCTGAACTAAAGCTTCGGTTCTGGTATCAATTGATGAAGTGGCTTCATCTAACACCATAACAGGTGGATCTGCTACAGCAGCTCTAGCAATAGCTATTAACTGACGTTGCCCCTGCGATAGGTTCGCACCATTGTTTTCGAGCAAAGTGTCATACCCATTAGGCAAACGGTTGATAAATCCATCAGCATTAGCAAGTTTTGCAGCATTAATGCAATCTTCATCTGTGGCATCAAGTTTGCCAAATCTAATATTATCCATAACTGTGCCGGTAAATAGATTTGTGTCCTGCAAAACTATACCCAAGGATCGCCTCAAATCGGCCTTTTTGATTTTATTTATGTTAATGCCATCATAACGTATTTTACCATCAGCTATATCATAAAAACGATTAATCAAATTCGTTATGGTTGTTTTGCCTGCTCCTGTGGCACCAACAAATGCAACCTTTTCACCAGGACGGGCATATAGGCTAATATCATAAAGAACTTGCTTTTCTCCATCATACGAGAAGTCAACATCATCAAAAACTATATCACCCTTAAGCTCAGTGTAGGTCACAGTTCCATCACCATGAGGATGTTTCCAAGCCCACACACCAGTTCTCTCCGGTGTTTCAACAATTTGACCATCCACTTCCTTTGCGTTAACCAAACTAACATATCCATCATCAACTTCAGTTTCCTCGTCGATAAGGGTAAATATACGTTGAGCACCAGCCAAAGCCATTATCACGGAATTAACTTGCATTGATAACTGGCTTATCGGCATATTAAAGCTTCTTGAAAGCTGAAGAAATGAAACAATCATTCCCAGAGTAAGTCCACCAAATCCATTTATAGCCAAAAGAGCTCCAACAATAGCTAAGACTACATATTCAATGTTACCAAGATTGGCCATTATAGGCATCATAATGTTCGCATTGCTATTTGCCATTATCATATCATAACAAAGTTCTTCATTCCTTTTGTCGAATTCAGCCTTTGTCTCTTCTTCATGACAAAATACCTTAACAACCTTTTGGCCATTTATCATTTCTTCGATAAATCCATTTGTGCTTCCCAATGAGCTCTGTTGATGCACAAAATATTTAGCACTTTTCCCACCAATCTTTGCAGTTACCATACTCATCAGAATAACAAAAACAACAATTATTGCTGTAAGGGGAATGCTTATTTTTACCATTGCAACGAAAACCGAAATAATCGTTATTGATGAGTTAAGCACCTGCGGAATACTCTGGCTGAACATTTGCCTTAAAGTATCAGTGTCATTAGTATACCGGCTCATTACATCACCAAAGGTATTTGTATCAAAATACCTAATTGGCAAGCTTTGCATGTGTTCAAACATATCATTTCTTATAGAACGAAGTATTCTTTGTGAAATAAATGCCATAATGAAATTTTTAAAAAAGGTCGCTATAATGCCTATCCCATATATATATGCCATTTTTATTATAGCAGAAAGTAATCCATCAAATACTGGTGAACTTTCAGCTAATAATGGAGTGATGTAATCATCTATGAGGGTTTCTAAAAACAATGACCCTTCCACCGATGTCAATGCACTCACGGCAATACATACCACCACTATAGCGAAAAGAAATGTATTAGTTCCGCCAAAATAACGCATTAACCTTTTCACCGTAGTGAAATCTATTTTTTGAATTTTTCCCATTGTTGCGGGACTTCTTCTGTTCATTCCTCTATCACC
>CAVEWD010000019.1:4822-13781 GCA_963619195.1 bacterium
TTCCAAAACCTAAAATCTCGCCTTCCTCCATCACAATTATTCTATCCGCATCTTTAACTGAGCTTATTCTTTGTGCAATTATAAACTTCGTTGTGTCAGGAATTTCTTCTCTGAAGGCTTTTCTGATTGATGTATCTGTAACAGTATCAACAGCGCTTGTGGAGTCGTCAAGAATAAGAATTTTAGGCTTCTTTAAAAGAGCTCTTGCAATGCATAATCTTTGCTTTTGTCCGCCAGAAACATTAGTGCCGCCTTGTTCTATCATGGTTTCATATTTATCAGGAAAACTTTCCACAAAATCGTCCGCCTGAGCTAAAACACAAGCGTGTTTTATTTCTTCATCTGTGGCATCGGGGTTACCCCAACGAAGGTTTTCAGCTATCGTGCCGGAAAATAGCTCGTTTTTCTGAAGCACCATGGCAACCTGATTACGAAGAGTTTCTATGTCATAATCTCTTACATCAATCCCTCCCACCTTAATACTGCCTTCAGTAACATCATAAAGTCTAGGAATAAGCTGAACTAAAGTAGATTTTGAGCTGCCTGTGCCACCTAAAATACCTATTGTTTCGCCTGCTTTTATATCAAGATTCACATTCTTTAAGCTTAGCCTATCTTTATCGCCTGAATAGCTGAAGCTTACATTTTCAAAACTAACAGAACCATCTGGTACACTAAACACAGGGTTTTCGCAATTTGTTAATGAGCTTTTCTCATCCATTATTTCAATCATACGTTCAGCAGATGTTTTAGCCATCGTTAACATCACATATATCATAGAAAGCATCATAAAGCCGGAAAGTATCTGCATTGTGTAACTAAGAAGACTTGTGAGCTCACCAGTAGTCATGCTAGAACCTATAATAAGTTTCGCACCAAGCCATGACACTAATAGCGTGCATGAATTAATAACCAACTGCATAACCGGCATATTAAAGGCTAATATGCATTCTGCCTTCATAAAGTAATTGTAGATATCACCTGAAACACCCTTGAACTGTTTTACTTGCTGATCCTCTCGCACGAAGCTTTTCACAACTCTTATTCCATGCAAATTCTCCTGCACAGTGTTATTAAGCTTATCATATATTTTAAATGCCTTTGTAAAAATTGGGTGCACTGCCTTTGTTATTGCAAACAAGAAAATGCCTAAAATAGGCGCAGCCGCCAGAAATATCAATGACAATTTTGCATTTATAATAAAGGCCATTATCAAAGAGAAAAGCATGTTTAAAGGAGCTCTAACAGCTATTCTTATAATCATTTGGAAGGCCTGCTGCACTCGCGTTACATCTGTAGTAAGACGAGTAATTATGCTGGCCGTCGAAAATTTATCAATATTCTCAAATGAGAAACTCTGCACATTATAAAACATATCGTGTCTGATATTCTTAGCAAATCCTGCAGATGCTTTTGAGGCACTCTTTGCACCTAAAACACCAAACAAAAGAGCCACCATAGCAGTAGCTAAAAGAACAACCCCCATTTTTAGGGTATAGTTCATATCTCCCTTTTCAATGCCATTATCAATAAGCTTAGCCATTAATAACGGTATTACTACATCGAATACAACTTCAAGCGTCATACATATTGGAGATAATATCGTGTCTTTTTTATATTCACGAATACACCCCGCTAGCTTCTTAATCATTTTCTCCTCCATAATTCGTAAGTATTTTGCTGAATCTTTTTGTTATTTCAAGCAAAAAAACCAGCTCATCATCTGTCAAGCAATTTATCAATTTTTCGTTTAAATCAACTAAATCCTGCTTCGTTTTCTCGCAAATCTGGTAGCCAACTTGGGTAAGCATTATTTTTTTGAGTCTAGCATCCTTCCCAACTGATTCACGATAAATAAGCCCTCTTTTCTCCATCAGCTGTATCATGCTGGTAACTGTGGAATTCCTTATCGAAAAAAGATTTGCTATATCCTTTTGATAAATCTCTACGTTGGGATGTTCCATAAGATATCTCAAAAGCATCAAATGCATTCCTGTAAGTCCATTACCGCCATTACTGCTAGCTATGAAATTTGCTCTCTTTTTGAAAAGAAGATTCAGCTTTCTCAATTCGAAACCGATATTTACTCTTCCATCCATTTTTTGAACCTCTGTACAAATTTAAAAAATAATTAGAGTACTAATTGTTAGGATGCTAACATTATAGAAAAATGTAGTGCAGAAGTCAAGATACATTTGGAACTAATAATATTTTAATTCAGCGTATTAAAGAAAACTTAAAATATCGCTAATTATTGCTATGAAAGAAAGAAAACCGTATAATATGTGATGTATGTTTACTAAACTGGGAGAAAAAATGCTTAAACAATTTCAATTACTAGGAGAAAAAAACAAAGAGGAAGCATCTCCTTCTGAAAAAGAATTACTCATTCCGCTCATACCTACGTCAGGCTTAATAATTGGGCCTTACGTGAACAGCACAATGGATCTATACAAAGGTAAGAATTTATCTGCCATGATGAGTGTGGCGAATGACTCTCGCCTTGTGGTGCTGGTTGATAAGATAAACGACTCAGCTAAGGAGGTTACGCTGGGCGATATACGTCAAATTGGCACATTGTGCGATGTTAAGGGAATTATGCGCTTCACAAGAGAATCCACAAGGGTAAGCACAGAAGGCAAATGCCGAGTATTTATAGAGGAAATAGTGAGCCGTGAACCATTTTTAATGGCTAGAGTTGCTATAATTGACTATGAGTCGAAAGAGTACTCTGTAGAGGACCTTTCGCTTTGCTCATTATTAAAGGACAAATATTATTCCCTGCTTTCAATCCTCGGTAAACTTGAGGATGAACATGGTGCTAAACTAGAAGAGAAAAAACCAGATGATGCTTGCGACCACATTGCTGCGTTTTCACCAATATCGGAAGATGAATTTTATAAAATCCTCGAATGCACAGACACAAATCAAAGACTGCGCATGATGATAGAATTTATAGATATAGCTCTTAGAACTGCACAACTAGAGGTGGAAATAGAATCAAAAATAGCCTCAAACTTTGCCGAAGAGCAAAAATCGAGATATTTGCGTGAAAAGAAAGAAATAATAGACAAAGAACTTAATGGCGGCGAAGATATTGTGCAGCAATATAAAGTCAAGGTAAAAGCTCTCCCAATAAAGGATGAGTATAAAACAAGACTTTTAAAGGAACTGGATCGTCTGGAGGGCACACCGATTGGTTCACAAGAGGCGAGTGTCTCTCAGGCATACTTTGACTGCATTCTTGATTTACCATGGGAAAATGAAACACCCTCAGAGTTTGATTTAGCACAGGTCGATAAAATTCTTGATGAAGACCATTACGGTTTAGAAAAAGTAAAAACTAGAATCAGTGAATACCTTGCGGTTCTAAAACTTACCGGTTCCATGAAAAGCCCAATACTCTGTCTAGCAGGCCCTCCGGGAGTTGGCAAAACCTCTATAGCTCAAAGCATAGCCAGAGCCACAGGAAGAAAATTCACAAGACTCTCCCTAGGAGGTATGCACGATGAGGCTGAGATACGAGGGCACAGAAAGACATATGTGGGTGCCATGCCTGGACGAATTATTTCCGGCTTAAGGCAAGTGCAGAGCAAAAATACCGTATTTTTGTTAGATGAAATCGACAAATTGGCAAATGACTACCGAGGTGACCCCTCTAGTGCGCTTTTGGAGGTGTTGGACCCTGAGCAAAACTCAACCTTTATGGATAATTATGTGGAAATTCCATTTGATTTATCACAGATAATGTTTATTACCACAGCAAATTCATTATCCTCCATACCAGAGCCTCTGCTAGATAGGCTTGAAATTATAGAGATCGATGGGTATTTGCCGGATGAGAAGGTTGAAATAGCCAAACAACACCTAATAAAAAAGCAGATGCAATTAAACGGCGTCACGGAAGATAACATTGCGATATCCGATGACATTCTAAATGAGGTTATAAATGAATATACATCAGAAGCAGGGGTTCGTCAGCTAGAACGCAGCATTGCCTCTCTTTGTAGAAAAGCTGCTAAAAATGTGGTTGAAGGTAAAGGAAAGCTAGAGCTTACCAGTGAGAAACTCAGGGAATACTTGGGAGCCAAAGCTCACAATTTCGATGTGGTGGAAGATGTAAATCTTGTGGGCGTTGTCAATGGACTCGCATGGACATCTGTCGGAGGCACAACACTTCAGATTGAAGCAGTGGTGAGTGAAGGCAATGGCAAGTTGGAATTAACAGGCCACTTAGGTGATGTGATGAAAGAAAGCGCCAAGGCAGCAATTGGATACTTAAAGGCAAACAGCCGCACCTACGGAATAGATCCTGAAAGTTGGGATAAGAGCGATATACACATCCACGTTCCTGAGGGTGCAGTCCCCAAGGATGGTCCAAGCGCAGGTGTCACCATGGCAACAGCCTTATACAGCGCCATAACTAAAAAGCCGATACCGCAAAAGCTTGCAATGACAGGAGAAATTACCTTAACAGGCAGAGTTCTTGCAATAGGAGGACTCAGGGAAAAACTGATGGCAGCCACAAGGGCTAAGATAGATAGAGTTATAATTCCAAAGCAAAATGAAGGTGATTTGATTGATGTTCCCGACAAAATAAAGAATATGCTCACCATTGCTTTTTCAGAGAAAATCGATGATGTATACAAGTTTGTGTTTGGTGAAATAAATGCAGATAAATAAGGCAGAACTAATCACGAGTGCTGCAGCATTAAGCGGATTTCCAAAAGATAAACGTTTTGAAATTGTCCTTGTTGGCAAAAGCAATGTTGGAAAATCATCATTTATAAATGCAGTGATAAACCGCAAAGGCCTTGCTCGCACATCATCCACACCAGGAAAAACACAGACTGCGAATTTTTATTTGATAAACAATGAGTTTTACTTTGTTGATATGCCAGGCTATGGCTATGCAAATGTGGCAAAGGCTGTAAAGGAAAATTTTCCGAAGCTAATTGAATCATATTTAAAAAATAGAGATACTGACTTCTGCGTAATTCATCTTTTGGATTACCGTCATCCTCCGACTTCAGATGATATAAGGATGAGGGAGCTTTTGAGACAAAACAACATAACTCCAGTGAGTGTATTCACAAAGGAAGATAAGTTAAAACGCAACGAACGGGCAAAGATGTATGACACCATATGTCAAACCCTTGGAATAGTTGAAGATGAGGCTGTTTTTGAATTCAGCACTATCAAGAAAGAATTGATTGAGGAAATGCAAGATTTTATAGGAGATTTATTATGCTCGACATTAAAAGATTAAGACAGGAACCTGAAAAGGTTCAAGAATTATTGAGCCGAAGAGGAAACATTGACATAAAGCCAATTTTAGAGCTTGATGAAAAGAAAAGAGCTCTTTTAACTAAAACAGAACAACTGAAGGCACAACAGAACGCTGATTCAAAACAAATTCCTTTACTTAAAAAAGAAGGCAAGGACACTTCAGCTGTAATGGCAGAAATGAAGAAACTTTCAGATGAAGTGAAAGAGCTAAACGATGAAGTTTCCGAGATGGATGAGAAACTCACTACAATGCTTCTTAGCATTCCAAACATTCCAAATGCAGACATCTGCATAGGTAAGAGTGATGCAGATAATAAAGAAATTCGTAAGTGGGGCACGCCAAGGGAATTTGATTTTGAATTTAAAGCGCATTGGGATCTTGGCACAGATTTAGGCATACTTGATTTTGAACGTGCCGTTAAAATTGCAGGCGCAAGATTTTCTATGTTTAAAGGCAAAGGTGCTAAACTTGAAAGAGCTCTTATGAGCTTTATGTTAGATTTGCATACAACAAAAGAAACAGGAGCATACACAGAAATATTACCACCCCTTATGGTCAACAGAGCATCCATGACCGGAACCGGACAACTGCCAAAGTTTGAAGAAGATGCTTTCAATGTTAGAAATAACGACTTCTTCTTAATCCCAACTGCAGAGGTGCCTGTGACAAACATCCATTCTGGGGAAATATTAAACAAATCTGAGCTTCCTAAGTACTTCACGGCATATACCCCTTGCTTTAGAGCAGAGGCTGGCAGTGCTGGCAGAGACACAAGAGGACTTATTAGAAATCATCAATTCGACAAAGTTGAACTTGTGAAATTAGTTGAGCCTGAAGGATCCTATGAGGAATTAGAAAAACTCACAAATGACGCTGAAACAGTGTTACAAAAATTATGTCTTCCATATAGGGTTGTGGAACTCTGTACGGGGGATATCGGTTTTTCCAGTGCAAAAACATACGATCTAGAAGTCTGGATGCCAAGTTATGGACGCTATGTTGAAATAAGCTCATGTTCAAACTTTGAAGATTTCCAGGCTAGACGTGCAAATATACGCTACAGAGACAGTGATGGCAAGGTTAAGTTCGTGCATACACTCAATGGTTCAGCGTTGGCAATAGGAAGAACCTTTGCAGCAGTATTAGAGAACTATCAAAATTCAGATGGCAGCATCACAATTCCTGAAGTGTTGCGTCCATATATGGGCGGACTCAAAATTATTGAAAAATAGGAAGTGTAACAAATGGATGATTTTAACGATTTCGGAGAAAAAGAAAACAACTCCCAGCTTGATGATGTTCAAAATGAGAACCAAAATCTCAATGCAAGCAAAGATGGGCAAGAGTTAGAGTCTGAACCTCAGGGAGAGCTTTCAGAAGACGATTTCGTAGATCTCAGTGCTTACTACAACACAAAAGACATAGGCATACTTGCGGACGATGATTCTGACGAAGAAACACTAGCTCAAGGTGATAAGAAAAAAAGGAAAAATAAAAACCCGTGGATTACAAGAGGAATTGCGATATTCCTTGGTGTGATAATTTTAGCAGGCGCAGCTTTTCTTATATTTAGAGATAAGAATACATATTATGAGCTGTGTAAAACTGGAGATAAAATTTCCAATGGAGACATAGAAGTCACAATTGAGGCGGCAAATGTGGTTGATTCGCTTCTCACCTATCAACTGGATGAAGATTATGTTTATGTGGCTGTGATGTATACCTTTAAAAATGTATCCAAGGAAACCTTAACTTGGGAGTGTACTCCATACATGTCGCTTAAACCCTACACTCAGACAGATAAAGGTTATTTACCTCTAACGGCTGAGGAGGAGGCCTCCCTACTTGATACCCTTAAAAATTTAAAGGATAACAAAGATAACACTGAAACTTCAAAGGATGACTCAAAAGAGAATCAAACAACACAAGATATACCAAGCTCTGTAACAGTGAGTGATGATGGCACCGTAACATCTCAAACAGATGACTCAAACACAAGCGACGTTTTAACAGGAGATGCCTACACAAGTGAGGTTAAATCAGCCACTGAAGCCAGTGGCAATGAGTCCATAACAGGTGTATTTGATTTCAATGCTCTGCAGATATTCGCTCTTGATGCAGGTTTGGATTTTTCCACAGCAAAGGAAGATCTTAAACCTGGAGAAAGTCGACAAAGCGCTGATGTTTTCAAAATAAGGAAAGAACTCTTTGATAACAAGAAATATTTCATAGGCGCAGATAATCTGCCTGGCATAATTGAAGTGAGTTTAACACCACTTGATATAGACTCAAAAACCACTGAAACAACTCAACAAACTCAAGATCAAACTTTAAACGATGGAGCAAGTGAATAATGACAGACATTGCAAAGAAAACGATTTTAAGCGGAATACAACCATCCGGTGAGTTTACCCTTGGAAATTACTTTGGTGCAATAAAAAACTGGACAAAGCTTCAAGAAGAATTTGACTGCATATACTTCATTGCAGATATGCATGCCATAACAGTACCACAAGTGCCTGCTGATCTTAGGAGAAGAACTGTTGAGTGCACTGCAATGCTCTTAGCCGCAGGCATTGACCCTGCAAGATCCTTGATTTTCGTGCAGTCTCATGTTCCAGCTCATGCAGAGCTTTGTTGGATCTTTAACTGTCTATCATACATGGGTGAAATGTCAAGGATGACACAGTTTAAAGACAAAAGTGCTAAACAAGGTGAAAATATAAGAGTCGGGTTGTTTGATTACCCGGTTTTAATGGCTGCCGACATTCTTTTATATAACCCAGATTTAGTGCCTGTAGGGAATGACCAAACTCAACACTTGGAGTTGGCAAGAAACATTGCGGAAAGATTTAATTATAACTACTCAGATACCTTTAAAATTCCAGAAGGCTATTTCGGAGAGAATGGTTCAAGAATAATGAGCCTTGCTGACCCCACTCGCAAGATGAGTAAAAGCGATGAAAATCCAAACGGATATATTTTAATGAAGGACAAAAAGGATGTCATTTTATCAAAATTCAAAAAGGCTGTAACAGACAGCGGAAATGAAATTATTTTTGATAGAGAAAACAAGCCCGGAATTTCAAACTTAATTGAAATTTATAGCTGCGCAGCGGGATGTAGCTTTAAGCAAACCCAAAATCAATTTGAAGGCAAGAGCTATGCAGAATTTAAGCTTGCAGTTGGCGAAACTGTGGCAGATGCCCTCTCTCCAATACAAAATGAGTTTGAAAAAATTTTACAAGACAAAGACTACATTGCTCAGGTGCTAAAAAATGGCAGCGAAAAGGCCTCGGCAAAGGCATATAAAACCTTAAATAAGGTTAAAAGAAAAGTAGGTTACTATCAGTTTTAAATTAAACAATATTTTGAAAAAACTTGCATTTCACTAAAAAAAATAGTAATATTTAATTATGATGATGAGTGATTTTCAAAGGGAGACGATATAAAAAAGGTTACCCCCAATTTGAATGGTTCGCAGCGGTTATGAGTGCGTTGCGAACCATTTGTTTTAGGCTCAATGTCAGTAGTAAAGATAAAATAATAATGTTTTAAAGAAATATTTAGAAGCCAAAAGAGGTTAGAGGACTGAAAGCAGGTCCTCTTTTTTGTGCTCAATGTCAATAGTTGGGGTAACCTAAAAAATAAAGTTACTTTCTATTACTT
>CAVEWD010000020.1:0-4299 GCA_963619195.1 bacterium
GGTATAGGGTCTGCCCTCATATATATAGCTTATGCTTCCGGAGTAGCTGGAACCCTCCCAGGGGGAGAACTTCTCATATTCAGCACTATAGGTTTTATTTTTTGAATACGACTTAAAAAAGCCGAAAAACATGGCTTCGATAAACTTATGCAGAGTGCTTTTCCCTGCTTCATTTCCTCCTTGAATGAGGTTAATGCCATCGCAAAATTCATAGTCCCTTAAGGCAAGTTTCCCAAAGCCATTTATGTGAATTTTTTTAATTATCACTCTTCTGCTGCCCTCCGTTCTTCAAAAGGGCATTAAGGCCCAAATATAGTGCCAGGCGGCTTTTTCCATCGCGTTGAGCATCCCTCATTAATGATAGGGTGAAGCGCCCTATTAGGTTATCCTCGTTTTGACGGTATATGTCAATTAAATCATAGTCGGGAATGGTCTGATTATCTATTGTCAGGTAGAGGTAATTATCCTCAATTTCTTCCTTCAGACGCTCAAGGCTTATGTTTTCATAGAGGGTGCCACATAAAACCAACTTCGCAATTGTACCCTCATCTGGCGGCAGGGCTAGGGTTATTTTCTCCATAAGAGCGGAGTAGCTTTTGGCTGAGCTCACATCTATCTGAATTGTTGTAAATTTGTGTTTGGCAAAGGGCACAAATTCACATTTAAGCTCCGATTGGTTAATTTCTCCTGCAATAAAGCCGTGAGAGCCCTCCTCGCTGAAATCGAGAGGCTCAAGGCTGCCGGGGTAGGCGATGTTTTTCTTTAAAAATTCAGGCTTATGAATATGTCCTAAAGCCGTATAGTCAAAACCAGCTCCGTTTAGGGAGTTTATGTTTATTGGCATATAATCACTTCTGGTTTTTAAATCGGCGTGAAGGCATAAAATGTTGGTTTTATTTTTGTCTAAATCCGGGAAGCTGAATGGAATATATTCATATCTTGTTTTGTTCCAGCTGAAGCCGTAAACCGCGGTGTTTAGATCTTCGATGTCAAATTTTGCAATCTCGGAAGGGAAAATTGTAACATTTTCCGGGAAATCCACCACATTATAAAGAGAGTTTGTGCTAAAGGGGTCGTGGTTGCCACAGCTTAGAAACACTCTCACCTGGGGTATGCTGCCTAAAAGCTCAGAAATAAGCTTCACATCAGAGCTTTTTGCGTATTTCTCCTCAAAGATGTCTCCGCAAAGCAAAAGCAAATCAGCTTTCCTCTTGCGGGTTTCCTCAATTAAGTTCTTAAAGGTGGAAAATACTTGTTTTCTGTGTATTTCGGCTATTTGTGGCGGAAGCTTTGAATTTAACATGCTTTGGCACAAATGGGTATCAGCTGCATGGATGAACTTCATTTTTTTCTCCAAATGAAATAAATATTTTATAGCTAAGCTAAAAGCTGTATTTCTGGCTTCAATTTGCTGTTTTTTATTATAGCATATGATACCAAATTATAGAATAAAAGCCACTAGAGCAAAACGCATTAAAAATAGAGGTATTGTAGAGCCTAAAAATTTAATGTGTTATTATAAAATAAAAATAGAATAAAATAGAAAATGTGTAGCAGGCTTGTTTTGCCATGAAAATTTTTGGAGGGAACATGGCTAATTTAATATCACATGGCGCAGTATCATGGGTTTTTGTGGTGAAAGTATTGCAGTATGGTGGCTATATTTGATATAATTATTCATTAAATTTATTGTGCTTTTTATTTAATGTAAAAAGTGCTTTTTTATTGAAGATTAAATTTTCCAAATATGGGGTAATTTTAGATGAGCGAAATACAAGAGACTGCAAGCAGGGTGAGAAGAGATCTGGAATGTGAGAAGATTCCCAAGATTGTGGCAAGATATGCCATTCCTTCAGTGGTTTCCATGCTTATAAATGCCGTTTATAATATTGTGGACCAAATCTTTTTAGGGCATGGAGTTGGCTTTTTAGGAAACACTGCCACCAACATTGCACTTCCTTTTGTGACTCTTTCTCTGGCCTTTTCACTTCTTATTGGAGTTGGATGTTCTTCCTATATGAACCTTTGTTTGGGAAGAGGCCAGAGAGAAACAGCCTCCAGAGCCTTTTGCTCTTCATTTGTTTTAACCTTGGTGGCTGGGGTTGTTATGGCTGTTTTGGGAATTGTGTTTTTAAAGCCCTTGGTGTATCTTTTCGGAGCCACAGAAAAATCAGCGCAGTACGCCATGGAATATATGGCGGTTATTGCCGTGGGAATTCCGTTTAACATGCCAGCTGTTCTTTTAAACAACAGCATCCGTGCAGATGGAGCTCCCGCCTTTGCCATGGTGAGCATAAGCACCGGGGCTATTTTAAACTGCATTTTAGACCCCTTGTTTATTTTTGTGTTTCACTGGGATGTGTTTGGCGCAGCTCTGGCCACAATACTCGGACAGATAGTGAGCTTCTTCCTTTCCTTTTCATATATAAGAAAATTCAAATCAATTGAAATAAAAAGAGAATATTTTACCCTAAAAAATAAAAATCTGAAAAATGTTTTACATCAGGGAATGAGCAATTTTATAAACCAGATAAGCATTGTTCTGGTGCAGGTGGTGATGAATAATTCTCTGAGAAAATGGGGGGCTGTCAGCATTTACGGCAGCGATGTTTGTATTGCAGCTTTAGGGGTGGCAATGAAGGTGAACAACATACTCATTTCCGCCATAACAGGAATTGCCATTGGACAGCAGTCCATAATTGGCCACAATTACGGGGCAAAAAACTATAAACGAGCTTTCGACGTGTATCGCTTCAGTGCAACCTGTGCCACAGTTTTGGCTGTGGTTGGCTGGGGAGTTTTCATGCTGTTTCCGTCTGAGGTGGTTTCAATATTCGGGCAGGAGGATGAGCTATATACACAGTTTGCTTCAATGTGCATAAATGTGTTTCTGTCGGCAATATTTGTGGCAGGCTTTCAAATTACAACCTCAAATATGTTTCAGGCTATAGGAAGACCGAATATTTCAGCAATACTCACCATGTTAAGGCAGCTGGCAATAATAATTCCATTAATGCTGATTTTGCCAAATTTCTTTGGAGTTAAGGGGCTTTTATACGCCGGCCCCTTAACGGACGTTATTTCCTTTGTGTTCTCCGTGATATTTCTTGTGGGGCAAAAAAGAACCTTTGGTAAGGAAGCATAGGCATATAAAGCGGGTTTTGGCCTAAATTAAGCAAATTGACAGGGCACAAAATATTTTTATTTTATTTTAAATTGCTACTTGACATTAGTTAGTTAAAGTGTGATAATACTAAACATAATTTTCGAAGAAAGGAAAGCTGTTATGTCAACTGCTATTCAACCAAATGGTTGGGCGAGCGCTCTTCCGCGCAAACAATACGCAGAGCTTAAACAGGTAGATGTCGACGATAAGTGGTTCGATGTCTATGAGGTTTTTGAGGATATTTATGCTTTATATGAGCCTGGTAATTTCCAGGAAGTCATGTCATATCTCATCCTCGGATCTAACAGAGCACTTTTGTTTGACACAGGCATGGGAATAGGCGACATTAAAGCTGTGGTGGAGAAGCTTACAAAGCTTCCGATTACAGTTGTAAATTCGCATTCACATTTCGATCATATCGGAAATAACTACAAATTCGAGGATGGGTATATACTTGATACTCCCCCCTCACGCTACAGGATGGAAAATGGTCTTAGCCATGAAATGGTTGAGGAGAACATTTCTGAGGATTCCTGCGTGCGGGAATTTCCTGAAGGATTTGAAGCCGATAAATACGAAATTAAACCGTGCCCTCAGTGGAAATACATCCAAGATGGCGCGGTTTTTGATTTAGGAGGTAAAGTTCTTACCGCTTATTCAACTCCGGGACATTCGCCCGACAGCATTGTTTTAGATTATGCCGAGAAAAAAATTCTTTTCACCGGCGACACTTACTACCCAGCAACTTTGTATGCTCACATTTCTTATGAGGACGGAATGAATTCTGTTTTTGAAACATACCGAAAGACCATGAGAATGTTGGCGGAAAGGTATTCGAGCTATCATTTGCTCACCTCCCATAACGAGCCCAGACGTGAGGGAGAGGAATTGGTTAAGGTGGCAGATGCCTTTGATGAAATTGCCCAGGGAAAGGTTGAATATGTTGTGGACGAGGCCGGACTTAAAAAATATACATTCGATACATTTTGTATTGTAACCAAGTAAAAATTAGAGAGGAAAATAATTAAAATGAAAAAATTTCTTGCAGTTTTATTAACAGCAGCACTTGTATTCTCCTTCGCATCTTGCGGAGAAAGCGAAGAAGCAACAGTATTCACAGACGAGCTTCAGCA
>CAVEWD010000020.1:4309-13223 GCA_963619195.1 bacterium
TTCAGCAGGAGGGCAAAATCATCGCAGCCACAAGCCCAGATTATGCACCATATGAATATTATGATGAAAACAACGAAATCACAGGCTTTGATATTGAAGCATTTGAGGAAGTTGTGAGAATTCTTAACGAAAACGAAGGCACAGACCTTACAGTTGAATGGAGCGAAATGGATTTCTCCACAATTATTTCAGCAGTTCAAATGGGACAGGCCGATGTGGGTGTTTCCTGCTTCACATATGAACCAGAACGTGAAGGACAAGTGCTTTTCACAGACTATTACCTCAAGAGTGCTCAGGTTGCTGCAGTTAAGGCTGATTCTGAAATAGCTACATTGGAAGACCTTAAGGGTAAAAACCTTGTGGCCGGCACAGGCACAACCGGTGAAGCTGCTGCTTTAGAGATTGAAGGCGCCACAGTTACAACTCCTGGTGACTATGTGGTTATGTTTGAAGTTCTTAAAAACGGCGGATGCGATGCAGTTATCTGTGATGAAGCAGTGGGCCTTAACTATGAATCAACAGGCGACTTCAAGGTTTTGGATGAAAAATTGGTGGATGAGGAAGTAAGCTTCATAACATCAACAGAAAGCCCACTTTTGGATGATGCTTTGAACAAAGCTATTGCTCAGTTTATTGCAAGCGACAAATATACTGAGCTTAAGACCAAATATGGCCTTAACTAATTAGTTAGGCAGTGCCGCTTTTGCGGCAGGCAGCTTAGGTTTTTTCATGGGGAATGTTTCCTTATGTAGAAATATAAGAAAGATAGCGCAAGACCGAAGACGATGAGTTTTCGGTTTTGTGTTGCAATTAAATAAGACGCAGTCACAAACAAAGCAGGTGATATAATGTTTGAAAGTATTTTGACCAAAGCTAATTTGATCTATATGCTTAAGGCGGCTGGGTTGTCGGTGGAAATTGCTGTTTTTTCGGTTATAATCGGAACATTTATCGGCATTATCAGCGCAATATGCAAAATATCAAAAAATAAGCTACTCAGGGGGCTGGCTACGGCGTATGTGGAAATTATTCGCGGAACTCCTATGCTGCTCCAGATTTTATTCTTCTTCCTTGGCATTCCAACTCTTTACAGGCTTATAACAGGGCAGGGCGTTTCGCCAAATCCGGTGAGCATTGGTATAGTGGCCATGAGTATTAACAGTGGTGCTTACTCCACTGAACTTATCCGTTCAGCAATAAATGCCATTGATAAGGGACAGTGGGAGGCTGGCGTGGCCTTGGGCTTAAGCAAGTCTGATGTGATGATAAAAATTATTTTACCCCAGGCCTTTAAGAGAATTGTGCCGCCTATGGTGAATGAATTTGTTACCCTTATAAAGGACTCCTCCCTTATTTCAACAGTGGGGGGAATTGAGCTTTTAAAAAGTGCGCAGGTGTTGGGAGCAAGATACTACAATTATTTGGTGCCCCTTTTGGCAGCATCGGTGATTTATCTTGTGATGACACTAACCATATCTTACTTTGCTAATAAGCTGGAGAGGAGGCTTTCTGAAAGTGATTAAGCTTAAGGGAATAAAGAAGTCCTTTAAAAACACTGAAGCCGTAAAGGGAGTGGATTTAGAGGTTGAAAAGGGCGAGATTGTTTGCATAATTGGCCCTTCAGGAAGCGGTAAATCCACATTGTTGCGCTGCATTAACGGCCTTGAGGTGGCAGATGAGGGCGAGGTTTATGTGGATGGAGAGTTGATTGATTTCAAAAACGCGAAGCAGCTGGAAAAGCTGCGCTCCAAAATTGGATTTGTGTTTCAGCACTTCAACCTTTTTCCGCATATGACGGTTTTAAATAACATAACCTTAGCTCCAGTAAGGGTATTGAATAAAACCCAGGAGGAAGCCGAGGCAAAGGGTTGTGAGCTTCTTAGCAGGGTTGGCCTTTTGGATAAAAAGGATGTTTACCCCTCCACTCTCTCAGGTGGACAAAAGCAAAGGGTGGCAATTGCCAGGGCTTTGGCAATGAATCCGGAAATAATGCTGTTTGATGAGCCCACCAGCGCTCTTGACCCGGAAATGATTGGCGAGGTTTTAGATGTTATGAAGGAATTGGCCCACGCTGGAATTACCATGGTGGTGGTAACTCACGAAATGGGATTCGCAAAGGAAGTGGCCAGCAAGGTTATTTTCATGGATTCCGGTGCCATTGTGGAAGAGGGAACTCCAAAGGATATCTTTGAGTCTCCTAAGGAACAGCGCACCAAGGATTTCTTAAGTAAAATTTTATAGTGATTAACCGTCTGTGAAGGCAGGCGGTTTTTTATTTGTGCTAAAAATGTCGCCTTTATTTATGAAAATAAACTACTGTGCTATACTAAAATAAAATGAAAGGGAGGGCAAATTGAGTGGATAAAATTACATATTTCGCAAAGCTTGGCTTGTCCTCAGATGATGCCCTTTTCGGTGTAAAGGCTGCTTTGGTTCGCTTCATGAGGGATAAGGGCTTTTATTTTAAGGTTGATGATAACCTAGAGAAAATTTTTCAGTGCTTCACCATTAACAACATAATTTCCCTTTGGGCACAGGAAAATGTGGAACTAATCACAGAGAGGAAATATTCATTAAATGATGAGGATTTAGCACTGATTAAAGGGGCTCTCTCGGATAAAAAGCTTGTTATGACTACAGATGACAGCTCCATAATTGGAAGGGTGTATGAAAAAACCATATCAGCTTCTGAGAAAAAAAGCGGCGGCATAACATATACCCCAGATGATTTGTGTGAATACATAAGTGAAATGGTGAAGGAGAAAATATGTGAAAATAGCCGTTTTTTGGACCCCGCATGTGGGTGTGGGGTGCTTTTGGAAACCCTTTATGAGAGGTTGATGGGCTATCGTTTCACAAAGGACAGTGAAACAAAGGTGAGCCAGGTGCATTCTGAAATTTTGAAGAGAAATATTTTTGGATTTGACTCCTCCCCAGAGGCCTGCGCCATTGCGAAGGTGGTGCTAGCTTTAAAATATAACAAGTTTGTGGAGTGCAAAAATATAGTTTGCATTGACTCTCTTACGGCACTTCCTAAGAAATTTGACGAGAAATTTGACTTTGTAATTTCGAACCCTCCTTATGTGGGGCATAAAAGCATGAATGGGGAATATAGAAAAAAACTTTATGAAATATACCGCCCTGTGTACTACGATAAGGCGGATATGTCCTATTGCTTTTTTATGTTGGGGCATAGGCTGCTGAAGAAGGACGGCACCCTGATTTATATAACAGGAAGATATTTCGCCCAAAGCAAGTTTGCTCAAGGGCTTAGAGGGTATATTTTAGACAACTTTTCAGTGAAAAAAATAATAGATTTCTATGGCGTTCGTCCCTTTAAAAATGCTGGTGTGGACCCACTTATAATTGAATTAAAAAAAGGCAAGGGAGAGGGCGGCGATGTGACTGCGGCCAGATTTAAAAATGACTGCGCTTCCTCCAGAGCCATTATGAATGATGACAATATTGAAATTATGAGGATATCTTCTCAGGATTTAACAAAGGAAGGCTTTAATTATTTAAGTGTTGAGCAAAAAAGGCTCAGGGAAGCCATTAACCGAGTGGGGTTTATAACGCTGGGAGAAATGGGCAGCTTCTTTCAGGGAATTATAACTGGCTGTGATAAGGCCTTTGTGCTAAGGGAAGGGGAGAACGACAAAGCTGTTTTGGAGTGCGGCCGCCAATGGATTAAGGGAAGCGAAATTTCAAAGGGGGAAGTATTCTACTCAGGAAAATGGCTGTTATATACAAATGGCATTGAAAATACAGATGCGTGCCCTGTAACCATGGAGCACCTTAAGAAATTTGAGACGATGTTAATGAAAAGAAGAGAATGCCAAAGGGGCAGCAGAAGGTGGTATGAGCTGCAGTGGGGCCGTAAGGAGAGCCTATTTAAAAACAAGAAGCTTATTTTCCCATATAAAAGCGAAAGCAGCCGTTTTGCCGTGGATGATAGAGGTTATTTCTTCAGCGCAGATGTGTATGGCTTCGTTTTGAAGGATGAATTTAAAGATGTCCTGCCCTATGAGAAGCTGGCTCTTATTTTAAACAGCAAACCCTATGAGGACTATTTTAAAAGCTTTGCAAAAAAGCTTGGAGGAAGGCTCTATGAATATTACCCAAACACCCTACAGAAAATTCTTTTGCCCAGGCCTGAGGTGATAAGGGGTTTTGAAAAGGAAGAGGACATATTGGAATTTTTAGCTGAAAAATGAAGGTAGAGAGATATTATAAGGTATAAATAAGGCTAAGTAAACTGAGGGCTCGGATAACCAAGCCCTCTTTTAATGCCGTTTTATATTTTTTAAGGCATTGCCTTAATTACTTACATGAGATCATCCATCTCAAGTGCTGGATGATGTTTCTCCTGGAGGAAGGCCAAAACTGCTTCACTGTCTTCAGCGATGGTTTCATCGCAGATCATATCTGTGAAGTTGTCAATGCCGTAAAGTTCCTTAGCTGTTTTGTTAAGCCTTGGAGCAACGTCATCCTTGAGCTCTTTAGGCATCCAAACAATTCTCTTTATGCCGCCTTCAGCGCTCATGAATTTCTTTGATGAAATGAAGTGTCTGCCATGGCCCATGTAGCCAGGTGTTTGAACACCGCCGCCTGTGAAGGAAGCTAATTCACCGAAGGTCATTCCTTCTGGTGTAACGCCCTGATATTCACGGTTAACGATGATAACGCCCTTTGCTTCAGGCATAATTCCGCAGATGCATTCGAAGCAGCCGCAGCTGGTCATTGGGTCTTCAAGGATTGAGTAGAGTGAAACCTTCTCAATTGCACCATGAGTTGCATCCTTAACCATTCTGTTAACTTCTTCGTAAATGCCCTTCTTTTCATCTATGCAGCCGATTTTAGCAATTGGCTGGCTTGGTCCTTCTGGGGCGAGTTCCTTTGTGGCTTTAGCATCAAGCCAGGAAACAGCACCGCAAAGGCCGAGTCTTTCAGGTGTAACAACGCAGCAGTGGCTTGGAGCGAAGCTTTGGCAAAGCACGCAGGTGTAGAATTCGTCAACGCTTTCATCTGTCATGTTGGCAAGTCTTTCATCACGTGCGTCATACTTAGGAATTGCAACCTTATCTAAGATTTCCTGAACCTTAGCTGTGTCAGTAACGAGAGTAACCTGGCATTTATCAACAACATTGCCGAACTCATTCATAAGCATTGTGTAGATAACTTCTCCCAGGTGAGCCAGCTTGAGGCCAGCAGCAACAGCTTCCTTGGTGATTCTGATGCGGAAGATATTTCTTTGACCTGTGTGCATAACGCCTTCAATGCAGTTTAACCAGCCATGGATCTTTCTTTCAAGAACAGGTTCGAAGTCTTCCTGCATTTTTTTGCCGTAAACTTCAACGATGGTGGCCAGTGGGAGATACACAGGTGCATCGCCGTCAAGCTCAGGCCCGATAACTTCAATTTTATGGTCTGTAATGACTTCTGCGTTTCTGCTAAGAAGAAGCTCACAGGTTGGAACCTTTTCACCGTTGATTTCCAGGTGCATGTCAGCGCGACGAACGATTTCGCCTTCGTAAGCAGCTGCAAATGCCACAGGAATGTTTATTTCAGCTTGTTTAATTTTGATGTTTCTAAGCTCCAGTGATTTCTTCACTGTTTCGTCATGGTCAAGAACGCTCTCTAAAGCGCCTGGAACCTGATTTTCGCCTAAGTCGATATCTACAATAACTGGGAAGCCTAAAGCAATTGCGCCTGCGCCTGCAGAAACAACAACGCTGTCGATTTCACCAAAGGTGTTAACAAAAGCAGGAACTCTGTTCTTGGTGTATTCCAAGAGTCCGTTTAAGTCGCCGCCCTGAATATTGCCGAAAATAAGAGCAGCTCTGATGGCAACTGTTACCACGTGGATAACTGCTGTTACATCATGTCCCAAAGGAACTACACGGTAATCAAGGCCCATTTTAACGCCGGCTTCTGTGCACTGGTCAATTACATTTCCCACAAGGAAGGTGAGAATGCCCTTGGACTGGTAGTCCTTAACAATTTTGCCAACGGTTTCAGCTGTGTCTGCTTTACCCAAAACAACTGCAACGCCTGGAATGTCGCCTGTAACAAGGGGAACACCAAGGGAACGAATTACTGGGTCGGGCACAAAACCAATGCCGCCTTCATTTTCGTAGGGTTTTTCGTTTTCAACATATTTAAGAGCTTCAATGATTTCAGCTCCCACGGCTGTGGCAAGACCAGCATTAAGTGCCTGGCCTAAGTCCTCTTCATGGGTGATGAGGCTCTTTAAAACGCCCACACAGGCGGGAAGGTCGCCTAATTTTTCCACTTTTACGCCTGTGGCTGCAAAAATGGTTGGAAGAAAATATGCAGTGTCAGGGAATGCAACCTTTTTCTCTGCACCGTACTTAGCAATTGCATCGTTTACAGCCCCTTCAGTGAGACCTGCAACAGCATCGCTACCACCATAGATAAGATCAGTTAAAACGCTCATTTTCAAATCTCCTTCTATTTAATTAAAATTGATTATTTTAATTAAGCGCAGGCTTAGTTCCTGCGCTTAACAAAATTACAGTTCAAGATATGAATCTGCGTATAAGAAGTTGTTCTTGATTACGTCGCATGATTTAACGGTTTCCATGAGTCTGAGGTCGCAAGGGTTAACAATTGCTGATGTGAGACCCTGCATCATTGCCATAGCTACCATAGCTGAGTCCATTATAGGACGGATGGTCTTTGGCATACCATTTGAGTTGTTGGAAAGTCCGCCTGTTGAGTTGAGGCCCATATCAGAAATGTCTTTGATGAAGGCAAGAACATCCATCTGTTTTTCCTGCATACCCTTGATAACAAGGAAGAGTGGGTCAAACCATAAATCTGTAGGATCCATACCTGCTCCCATTCCTCTTTCGAGAAGAGTCTGTAGGTATGTCATACGTTCGTCGTTATCCTTAGCAATGCCTTCGCCGTTGCAAAGAGCGATGCAGATAGCGTCGTTTGCTGCTGCAACATCTACATATCCGATTCTGCTTGATGCGTCAGCTGAGTTTACGATTGGCTTACCGTTGTCTCTGTTATAAACTGAGATACCAGCTTCGATTGCTGCAACGTTTGATGTGTCCAGAGCAAGTGGAACATTGTTGAATTCGCCCTGAAGAAGCTGAACTGCCCATTTCATCTGTTCAACACCGTTTGCCTCAGCAGGTCCGATGTTAACATCCAGGTAGTAAGCGCCAGCGTCGAGCTGTTCTTTGGCTCTTTTCAAGATGGGCTCAGGATTTTTCTCAGCAAAAGCTTTGTTGATAGCCGGAGCTGTAACTGAAATTCTTTCGCCAATTACTACAAATTTTGACATAATTTTTCTCCTTAAAATATTTAATTATTTAAGTCCTTGAAGAACTTAACTGCCTGCATAGCTTCGTTAGGACCAACAGTGATCTTCCAGCCAGGGAGTTTTTCTTCGAGTTCGCCCTTAAGCACTGCAACCTTACCAGGCAATACGAGTTCTCTTGCCTTGATCTTGTCTGCTATGCCAGCTTCTTCGAAGTACTTGCTGATGGAACCTGCGCTGAATTTGCCTGCTGCCCATGAAGTAAGAACTGAATATCCGCCTGCGTCAACAACGATGAGGTTGATTGGCACTCCGGAACGTTCCATTTCGCCGCTGATAACGAAGTATGAAAGTGCGAAGTCAACTGTAACAGCAACAACTGCATTTTCATCTGCACCGTTAAGAGGATAGATGCCTGGAGTAACTCTCATTGGCTTTTGAGGATCGGTGTATACGTTCTGACGGAGTCCATAAAGGGCAAGTGCCTGACCGTAGTCCATTCCTTCCATAACGATGATTGAACCGTATTTGAGTGTGAATACTGAAGCGAGTGCGCTCTGGAGGTATTCATTGCCCTTAGCGAGTTTAGCAACGTTTACAATTGAAGGATAACCGCAGCTTCTGTTGTTTTCCTTTATAGCTGCACGACGGAGCATAACTGTGTTAGCGAAGGTTTCTTTGATTGTTGCGCCTGTTGTTTCAACAACGAGGTTTTTGTTTCCGAGGCCTTCGAGTTTAACGATGGTGTCGAATTTGTCGTCGAGTGTTTCGCCAACAACACCTAAAACAACGCCATATTCCTTAGCAACTTCGTTCATTGCTTCAGCGTTTTCAAGGTTTGCACCTAAAAGAATTGGCTTTGTGTCTTTGCAAACATCAAGAGCTTTCTTAGCAACTTCAACATCCTTGCAGTTGAGGATAAGAGCTCTGTTTGCAGCCATTGCCTTTTGAACTAAAGCAACATATTTTGCTTCGTCCTGTGTGTAGTTAACAAAGATTGTTTCAACGTACATTCTTTCGCCGATACGATCGTAGTCAACCTTTGCGAGATTTTCAAGAATTTTATCATTTTCTGCATCTTCCTTGCATGTGCAAACTGGAACTGAGAAAATGTTTTTGCTAACGAAGGTTTTTTCATGTCTGAAAAGAACTGTTTCGCCACCGAGGGTGTGTTCATTTTCGCCTACGCCAAATTTGATGGTCTTCATTGGAGGAGCTGTTGCTTCTGCCATCTGAGCCATAACTTCAGCACCAAGATGCGGGCAAGCTTCCAGCTGCATAGCACCTTGAGCAACCTTCATTGAGAAAGCCATACATGTAGGACATCCGCAGTCCTTGCAGTTGGTTTTCGGTGTTACTTTAAAAATTTCTATACCTGTAAGTCCCATTATATCTGCCTACCCTTCCTATAATAATTCCTTAACCATTGTGGAGATTGTTTCAATTGTCTTCGGATGTCTAAGAATAACAGCGTCTGAACCAGCTGCCAAGCAAGCTGCTGCTGTAACAATTTCCATGTTTATGGCGCGGTTTTCTCTGCTGCCCCATTCAGGAACATCATCTTCAGAAACAACTGATTCCTTAACATTCCATGTTTCAAATGCAACAGGTGTGATAACA
>CAVEWD010000021.1:0-11420 GCA_963619195.1 bacterium
GACGTTCTGATATTCCTTTAACAGCGGGTAATCTTGGCTTTGATGTGTTTGGAAATATATACTATTCCATTGATGGTTATGAAAACTATATGAATTTTGACCAACTTTATAATGTCGATGCTGAATTTTTAA
The DNA here is from genome assembly GCA_963619195.1 of bacterium. Lineage (GTDB taxonomy): Bacteria > Bacillota > Clostridia > Eubacteriales > Anaerofustaceae > RUG14186. The sequence goes on from CAVEWD010000021.1 coordinate 133, forward strand.
ATAAAACAGATAAATTGGTGCCATCACTCTCCTCAGGTGATAACCGGTATTTTATCAAAAGTACTTCTGACAACAGGGTTGTGTTGGTGGCGAGACTGCCTGTTGATACAGAGGTTTCTTCAGAGGAGGCTTGTCAGAGAATATATTCAAGCATAATGAACGATTACGACATGGCAGAAGAAGGGGGATATTTTAAGTTTATATTCAATAGAATCGATTTGTTAAATATTTTCCCGGCAATACAACTTACAACAGCAGATGGCATTTTGCTTGATGGCGAATTGGTTAAAGTAGATGTGGGTACGGAGGATAAGCTTTTATATATAGCATTGCGCAGTAATGTTTCAGCTATTGCGGAGAAACGAATTTTTATTGGCAATGTTATCACTCAAACCTACGATTGCTATGTGGTGAATAAAAGCTGTATCTATGAGGAAGATGGCAAAAGCTACATTACCAGAATAAACAATGGATCAAATTCTGAACAGATTGAGGTAAAGGTGTTTTGTGTGGAAAAAGGCAAGGCATATTTGATAACATCGGAAAATGAAGATCTCAGCTATGGTGATGAAATAAAATTAAAGGGTAAATAATATGATAGCGGATAATGTTAAAAGAGTAGAGGAAAATATTAGAAAGCTTTCGCAGAAAAGTGGGGAGAAGGTAACTCTTGTGGGTGTTACTAAAACGAGAAGCGTTGATGAAATAAAACAGCTAACAAGCTGTGGTATTTTAGAACTGGGCGAAAACCGAGTGCAGGAGTTTAATGAAAAATATCCTTATCTAGAGGGCGTGAATTGGCACATAATTGGTTCCCTTCAAACAAATAAGCTGAAATATATTATTGGAAAAGTTAAGCTTATTCAATCGGTGGACAGCATGCATCTTGCTTTGGCAATAGATGAGATATCTAAAAAAAATAATGTAAATTCAGATATCCTTTTGGAGGTAAATGTTTCCAAAGAGGAGAGTAAACACGGAATCTATGAAAATGAACTCAATGAGATGATTGATAAGATCTCAAGTTTTGGTAATATTTGTTTAAAGGGAATCATGATGATGGCTCCGAATGTGGAAGATGAAAAATATCTATCCGATTTGTTTGAAAAAACGCGAAAAATTTTCGATAATTTGATGTATTACAACACAAAGTATGATAACATTGATATAAGTATTTTATCGATGGGAATGAGTCATGACTATGAACTTGCCATTAAGTGCGGTTCAAATATGGTTAGGCTTGGCAGGACATTGTTTATATAGCTTCAGGAGGTATCATGGGCACATTTGAAAAATTGCTGGATAAGCTTGGGTTTGAAGTAGTTGAAGAAGAAACCGGGGCAGAGGAAGAGAGAGAGTCTTTAGAGCAAGAAGTACCCGTTGCTAAAGGTACAAAGAAAACAAAGGAAGAAAGAAAACATGAAATAGTTCGCACAACTCCAACTGGCAGTGGGGATGTGTACGTGGTTATGCCCACAAAGCGCAGTGATGCAAAGATAGTTTGTGATGAGCTTAGTGAGGGCAAAACTGTTGTGGTTTACGTTGAAACTATGGATGTGGCAGAGACTACACGTTTATATGATTTCATACAAGGATCTGTATATGCCTTAGGTGGAAAAATTCAGCAGGTTTCTGAAAATGTAATTTTAGTTGCTCCTAAAGGAACAGACATTCAGACAAATGAAAGCATCTCTAAGAACGATGATGACTATAATTATGTTGAATATGACGAACTTGATTATGGATATTGATCCATTGCTGTTTTGTTTAGATTAAATTGCAATAGTATAGATAAACGGAGATTTTTTCTCCGTTTATTTTTAGAAAGGTAAATTATTTTATGGCACAAAAGGATTTTCTAGCGGCAAGGATTGAGGATGCTGCTGAAAAGACTGAAAAAATAGGAATGCCGGTATTTTTGGATTTTTATGAGCCGGCGTTGCAACATATAATTGAAAGGGAAATTGGACGTTATCCATCGGTTGATTGTGCTTTTATTGGTGGGCATGATTTTTGTGAACGAAAAATGTTGGCAATTCTGCCTAAAGGAGAAACTGTGTTGGATGGAGATTTCCCGATAGAATGCATCCATATAGATAAGAAAAATATAGACATAGCCCATCCAGATGTGCTAGGGAGCCTTCTAGGCCTTGGTCTTCAGAGAGAAAAAACTGGAGATATAAATATTCTGGAAGATGTTGTGCAGCTTTTTGTGGAAGAGCCTTTAGGAGAGCTTGTTGAAAATGAGCTAAATCACATTGGGCGCTTTGAGGTTAGTTCCAGAAAGGTGACTTCCTCTGAAGTGGTAAGCGTGGAGCCGAAGTTTATTACAGTAAGCGTTATAATTCCTTCCATGAGGATTGATGCTGTTATTCATTCAGTGTATAAGCTTTCTCGTAGCGAAGCATCCAACTTTGTAAAAAGTGAAAAGGTTTTTGTAAATCATGTTGCATGTGTTAAGCCTGGAGCAGCTGTAAAAGCCGGTGACATAGTCAGTGTTCGTTCAAAAGGTCGTTTTATTGTAGAGGAGATAGCGGGCAACACAAAAAAAGGCAATATTAAGTTGGTGGTTAAAAAGTTTGCATAACGATGAAAATGTCTTAACCTTCAGAGTAAATTATGATGATGCATCAGTGCGTGCTGATAAGTTTTTAGCGGAGCATTTGAATGGATTTTCAAGGGAAAGACTTAAATCTGTTTTTGATATGGGAAATGTTACAGTAAACGGCAGCAGTGTAAAGCCTTCATATAAATTAAGAGAAGGTGATACTCTTAATGCTATACCTCCTGTCGAGGAAATTCTGGATGTTAAAGCTGAGAATATTCCACTTGATATAGTTTATCAAGATTGTGATATTGCCATTGTAAACAAACCTGCAGGAATGGTGGTTCATCCAGCAAATGGAAATTATACCGGCACTATGGTGAATGCGCTTATGTATCATTTGGACAATCTTTCTGCTATAAATGGGGTTGTAAGACCGGGAATAGTTCATAGAATAGATAAAGAAACATCGGGGCTGTTGGTGGTGGCTAAAAATGATGAAGCTCATAAAGCTCTTGCTGACCAGTTTGCAGTGCACTCTATCACCAGAGCTTATAAAGCAGTGGTTCACGGTTCATTTCAAAAGGAAATTGGCACAATAGATGCTCCGATAGGTAGAGACCCATATGATAGAAAAGCCTTTTGTGTTATAGATAAAAATGCTAAAAGAGCCGTAACTCACTACAGAGTAGAGAGGGATTATAGCCTTTATTCGCTTTTGGATGTAACTCTTGAAACAGGAAGAACTCATCAAATAAGAGTTCATATGAAATATATTTCCCATCCAATAGTAGGAGATAAGGTCTATGGGCGCAACACTCAGTTAGATAAGCCCTATGATGGCCAATTACTCCATGCGTATTTACTTGGATTTACTCATCCCAGAAGTGGCGAATATGTTGAATTTAAGAGTGAGTTGCCATCACGATTTGATGATTTGCTTAAATAAGTAAAAATAAATGTAGAGGTTATTTAAATGGAGAAAATCGTTATCAATGGAGGAAAGCCATTAAATGGTGAGGTGTCCATCTCTGGAGCTAAAAATGCCGCTTTAGGCATCTTACCAGCGTGTATTTTGACCGATGAGGTTATGGTTATTGAAAATCTTCCGGACATACAAGATATACGAAATTATATCATCATGTTGGATAAATTGGGTGCAAAGCTCACAAAGAAAGGTGACGTTCTTACGGTTGATCCATCTGGTATTAAATTTCAAAATATCATTAATATCGAGGAAGAAAGCACTAAGATGCGGGCTTCATATTATATGTTGGGAGCGCTTCTTTCGAAATATAAAAGAGTTCGTCTTCCACTGCCTGGTGGATGTGCGATAGGTGCTAGACCTATTGATCTTCATATAAAAGCGTTCAAAGCTCTAGGGGCTAGTGTAAGTATACAAAATGGATATATTGAAGCGGAGGCAGAAGAGCTAAACGGGTGCGATATATACTTTGATGTGGTAAGTGTAGGAGCTACAATAAATACAATGCTGGCAGCTGTTATGGCAAAAGGTGTCACCATTATAGAAAATGCTGCAAAAGAACCTCATGTGGTGGATATTGCCAACTGCCTTAATCTTATGGGGGCTAAAATAAACGGTGCTGGTACTGATACCATAAAAATAAAGGGCGTTGAGGGGTTACACGGTTGCACTTATTCTGTTGTGCCAGACCAAATTCAAGCTGGAACATATATGATAGCTTCAGCAGCAACCTGCGGTGATGTATTGGTGAAGAATATAATACCGGAGCATTTAGATTCCCTAGGTGCCAAGTTAAAGGAAATGGGAAATGAAGTTATTGAATATGATGATGCAATTAGAGTGATTGGTAAAAGACCTCTTAAGCCTGTAAATGTTAGAACAATGCCGTATCCAGGTTTTCCTACCGATTTGCAACAGCCTATGGGGGTGTTAATGTGCGTGGCTAATGGCACAAGCACAATAACCGAAAATATATTTGAAAGCAGATTTAAATATGTGAATGAGCTCATGCGCATGGGGGCAAACATTATGGTTTCCGGTGGGAATGTAGCTATGTTCACAGGTGTTGAAAAGCTAACGGGAGCTAAGATTCAAGCCACAGACCTTAGGGCTGGAGCGGCAATGGTGATTGCTGGGCTCATGGCTGAGGGGCAAACTGAAGTTTATAATCTTGAGCATATTGAACGTGGATATGTAAATTTAGTGGAAAATTACGCAGCTTTAGGCGCAGATATAAAAAAGGTCAAAGAGTAGTGATTGGATGAAGCTCATTAGTTTGTTCTCAGGTTCATCAGGCAACTGCATATATGTGGAGGATGGAAATTGTCGTCTTCTTTTTGATGCTGGAGTAACCTGCCGAAAAATAAAGGTCTCATTAGCACAGCTTGGCCTTGAGTTTAAAGACATAGATGCAATATTTGTAACTCATGAGCATATTGATCATGTGGCGGGCCTTGGGGTAATAAGCAGAAACTCAAAAATACCAATTTTTTGCAATAAATTAACTTATGATGGTATGTGCCGCCAAAAGGATCATCCTGCTGAAGCTGTGATGAATTTATTTTGCACTGGGAATTCTTTATATGTGAAGGACTTGGAAATAAAATCTTTCCCAATTTCGCATGATGCTGCTGATCCTGTGGGGTACAGAATTAATAATGGGAAGATCTCAATAGGAATTGCAACTGATACTGGCAAGGTTACCAATGAGATAAAAGAGTCCCTTAGTGGTTGCAAAGCTATGCTGGTTGAGGCAAATCACGACTTGGACATGCTTAAAACCGGCCCTTACCCGCAAATGCTTAAACAGAGAATCCTTTCAGATTATGGCCATCTTTCAAACAATGCCAGCGGTGAAGTTATTTCAGAGCTAATTAATACTGGATGCGAAAAAATACTTTTGGGGCATTTAAGTAAGACAAATAATACTCCTTTTTCTGCATTTAATACTGTGGAAAACATTCTGAAATCAAATGGATATAAAAGAGATATTGACTATGTCTTAAATGTAGCGCGCAGAGATGGAATTTCCGATGGAGTTGAAATATAAATGCAGTTTAAAACTTTAAAAGGCGTCATCTACATAAAGTAGCGACGTCTTTTTTTTAAAACATAAGATATATCATTGTGGCAAAAGCTGCAAGAGTTTTTATATTCATCCCGGATAGAATTGGGATCAACTTTGAATAAAACTGCGGCTTTACTGATAAAAGCAAGAGAAGATACTTTATGAATAAAGATGGACTCGGGTATGAACTCTTGGCCGTTGTTTCTGAAGATAAAAGCTCTTTAACAAAACCAGGCTTCTTAAACTCAACTTTGCTTATTTTTATTTGCTCTGATGTGTATTGCATAAGGGTGTCAATTAATTTATCTGGCGTATATGTTTCATTGGTGGGAACGCCCATAATCAGGGCTGCATTTTCAATCAACGAATAGTATAAATCATCGCAATTGATATTCCCGGCTTTCATCATTTGAGCTAAACGTATGTGTACATTTTTGGGTGTAACTTCCTTTAACCTCAAAATAAGCTTCATTAAATATTCAGTTTGTTTTTTCTCAGCCGGCGAAGAAAGTTTTTTCTTGAAGGCAATATATTTTTCACATGGTGCCTTTTCTGGAACGAAATATTTGTCACACAAAGACGGATGAAAAGCTTTGAGAGTGTCGGTGTAACCCATAATGATATTTTTTTTCATCTGCTCTGCTGTCTCGTTTATATTTAGTTCCATTGCTTCAGATGACTTAATTAATTCCACGCTTGCTTTAAGAGTTGTAGGAATAATGTTTACATCATCTGTAGATATAATTATGTCAGACTTAAATTTTTCCGCAATGGTGTATGGTGAATATTTTGCAGAAAACTGTGCATCTGCGGCACGGTTAGTTTGTGTTATTTGGGGGAAGCATGCTGCGGCCAAAAGATACTGGTTAAGCTTACCGTTTGGGATTGTTTTCAATGTAAGCAGTTCTGCTTCTAGAGTTTGCAGTGAAATAGAAATAAACCCAAAATCGATCTTAGACTTTCGTACAGCTCTTTCGTCGATGAACATGTTTATAACATCGCGCAGTGGGTCGAGTTCTTCACTCTTGCCGTTAACGTACATCAGATAGTTTTTCTTAAATGCCTTCGTGTCGGTGCGCGACCATTCTTCTGTGTAGCGTTGTGCAATATGTCTATTCACTCCAAGGAGCTGTTTAGAGGATATATTTCTCCAGAATCTAACAGCTTTTTCAAAATCATTTTGCGCAATAAGGGCTGCATTTAGCGCTCCTACAAATGAGCCTGACACGGAATTAAGATCTAGTTGTAATTCTCTAAGCGCCTTCCATGCGCCAATCTCAAACGAACTTTTTGAACCGTCTGAACTTAAAACGAAGCCATAACGTGTCATTTTTTTAATCCTTCCACATAAATCTAAACAATTATAACAAAATTGTAAGTTTAATAAAAGATAATTTAACAATATTGTAACAAAATTATAACTATGGTATCATATGTAAGCAAATTCGTGGTCGTAAGATAGGGGTAAGATAAATGAAAAAAAATAATAATCTAATAAAAAGTGCACTTATTGCAGCTGTTTATACTGCTTTTTCGCTTATATTTCAGCCCCTCAGCTTTGGACCACTTCAACTTCGAGTTTCGGAGGCTGTTAGTGTTTTGGCTCTGTACACTCCATCGGCGTGTTGGGGACTTTTTATAGGCTGCGTGCTCACCAACATATTTAGCCCTTATGGTCTGCTGGATGCTGTTGTTGGTTCCCTTGCCACCCTGGTTGCTGCTGCGCTTTGTCGAATGATAAAAAATAAGCATCTAGCACTTTTGCCATTCGTTTTGGTGAATGCATTTGCTGTGGCTTTTGTAATTTCATTTTCATCTGGCACCTTCAGTGTTTATTGGGCTAATGTTTTGTATTTGGCTTTATCTGAGGCTCTTAGTGTATATGGTCTAGGTTATGGGGTTATATGTATCATTGATAGAGAACCTAAAATAAAAACTTTTTTGAAGGATTAATTTTTTAACAATTCATAACTAACGATTTGTAGCTAATGCGCATATCTCTTTGGTTAGGATGATGTATGATATCTCAGGCGTGGATGCACTGTTTTTAATGTTTATATCTTCTCTGCTGATTATTTTTAAGGCAATTAAAGAGTTTTCAGCGCTTATTTTACTTGTTGATAGCATAGCTTTTACTGTGTATTGGCTTATTGCTTTCTTTTCATAGGCTTTTTGTGAGAATTTTTTTGCAATTTCAGAATCAGATATTCCAGATTCTCTTGCTTCACGCCATACTGCATTTCGTCTAAATACATTATTCAGGGTGCTCATGGTAAATTGAATTGGAACCTTATTATCAACAAGGATTTTCATGTTTGACATTGCTTCCTTTAAATTTCCAGCTAAAAGAGAATCTGCATACCGATAGATATTGCTTGTTGCGTTGATGCTTACAGTTTTTTTTGCATCCTCCAGTGTGATGTTTTTTTTATTTTTGCAAAAGATCGAAAGTTTTTCTATCTCATTTACTACATATTCCAAATCAATGGACGAATTCCACACATTGTAATCTACCGCTTGCATGATATAACTCACAGCTTGTTTGTTAATTGCCTGTTTCCTTTTGGTAAATGCATTAATTATATATTGTTCCAATTCTGCATTAGTTAACTTTGGAAACTCCACAATTTTGCCATTTTCTGAAAATGATTTGTAGAGTATCGATTTATTTTTAAGCTCTGGATCCTGCATTATCAACACTAAATTTGGGTTGGGTGATGCTATGAACTTGCAGATTTGCTCTGATAATGCCGTATTTTTAATGATTGAGGCCGATGCTTCGCCCTTTATCAGCAGAAGCCTTCTGTCTGCCATTATTGGCAAGGCCTGAAGGGCCTGCTCTAACATTTCAGTAGTCAATTTTTTTTCATCCAACACTGTGTAGTTCATGCTGGATAGCTCTCCTGTAATAATTTTATCCTTTATAAGCCTTATGTACGAAGTAGCGATATAGGCATCTTTGTTTATAAAAAAATATGTGCTTGTTATTATATTTTTATTAAGTTCTGCTTGGAGCTGCCTGTAGTTCATATTTAACCTTCTTTCTGTTTATTATAACGCAGAATTTGACTCTTTTATAGGATAATTTGTGCAAAGAACAAAGCTATGTTGTTAAGATTTGATTAACATCATAGCTTAGATTGCACCAAATTTTTCTAAATGCTATACTTACTTAATAGAGTAGAGTTCCTTGTTTAAAATAAAAAACAAGATGCACTCAAAACAGTTTATTTTGAAAGGATACGTGAATTTGTTGCTGACTATTCACGTAAGTTAGAAATGGAAATAGAAGAAAGAAAACCTAAAATTTGGCAAACTATTTTATTATATGTATTTGCAATGCTGGGGCTTGAATTTGCTGGAGGGTATGCTCAAGCTGCATTTGGTATGTATGGTTCCCTTGTAACGGAAGGAATTATGCTTTTCTTGGCGATTGTTTTTGTTTTTATAACGAAAGGAAAATTAAAGGAGGCATTCAGTTTCAAAAAGCCAACAGTAAGGGGAGTGTGGGGCAGTCTTTTAATATATTTTGGTGCTGGCTTGATGATGTTGGCATCAACTTTGTTGATTTCTTATCTTTTGCCTGATATTTCAAATTCAACCTCGCAGTACCTGTATTATTACTTCACAAATGGCATGACACCTTTTGAAACTTTTGTTCTTTTAACAATTCCGCCTGCAATATGCGAGGAAAGTTTATTCAGAGGAGCTGCCAGCTATGGCCTAAAAGGGCTCAAACCTTGGGTTATAATTACCTTTACAGGTGCGGTTTTTGGAATATTCCACACAAGCATTATAAGATTTTTCCCCACGGCAATTTTGGGGATGGCTTTTGCACTTATTTACCTTAAATCAGGGAATTTGTTTTACACAATGATGCTTCATTTTTTAAACAATGCGTTTTCCGCAATTTCAATTTTAACTGTAGTCGATTCAGCCACTATTGAACAGGCGTCTTCTTCAAATGTGCCGCTGATTAGCGTTGGACTATATTTTATATTCTGTGCTGCATCACCATTTTTGATAAAAGCTGGTATGAAAAAATTCGAGCCTAAAAATAGCTTGTCATATTATGTACAACCAGGCTCTGTTGGAGTAATGAACAGCGGTGTGAATGATAACGAATATAGCAGAGCTAAAAATACTAATAAGCTTGCTGTTATAATTGCTGTGTGTTTTGCTTTGGTGGGAGCTGTAATGATTGCTTTTGATAGCTTTAATAGAACCGAACTTCTAGATGTCAACTCTATAATTTATGTAGATTGTGATGATGAAATAGTTGCATCCTTTGATTTTAGTGCTGAAAAATATGGGATATATTATCTTGAGTATGATGTGAAAGCAGAAAGAGGTCTTGCAGAGTTAACATTTACCGATGATTCGGGGAATGTTATCGGCACATTTGCTGTTCAAGAATCTTCTGGTAAAATGCCTATGATTTTAGATGAAGGAGAATATCATTTGGAAATATATTCTCATGTTGGTGATCTTTGGGAATATTGCCGCGAAAATAACCTTTCTTACACAGAGGAAGGAGATCTTATAACATTAAATATGGCCGGTGATATGAGCGAGGAGAGTGAACTCAGCTACGTTTTATGCATAAAATAAGATGAACGGGGTTTAATGATGCTTAAATTAAAAAATGTATCTAAATTTTATTACAGCAAAGGGATTGTCAGCAGTGGGTTTAGTAAGATAAACCTTGAATTTAATAGAGGTGAATTTGTTGCAATAACCGGAGAAAGCGGTAGCGGTAAATCTACACTTCTGAATGTGCTTTCAGGGCTTGACACTTACGAGGAAGGTGAGATGTACATAAACGGTGAGGATACCGGAGCTTACACTGAAGCTGACTTTGAGGAGTATAGAAGAAAATATATTGCAAATATATTTCAAAATTTTAATTTGGTGAATAGTTACACCGTTTATCAAAACGTGGAATTAGCTTTAAGCATAAACGGGCAAACCGGCAAGGCTGTGAAGGAAGAAATATATGATGTTCTTAAAAAAGTTGGACTTTTTAAATATAAAAATACTAAGGCATCAAAACTTTCCGGAGGCCAAAAGCAGAGAGTGGCCATTGCAAGGGCTCTTGTGCAAAACACTCCAATTATTGTTGCTGACGAACCAACAGGTAATTTGGACACAAAATCGGCTGAATCTGTTATTGAACTGCTTTATAAAATTTCTAAGGATAAGCTTGTCATAATTGTTACGCACAATTATGAGCAAGCTGAACCATATGTTACTCGAAAAATTACCATGCACGACGGTAGTATTATTGAGGATGTAGTTTTAAGAAAGAGCTCTAATGTTGATGAAAATATCTCTGAAACAAAATTGGGCAAAATGAAATTTGGCAGTAAAGTCAAACTTGGCTTTAGAAATACATTCAACATCTTACCAAAATTCTTGCTGCTACTTTTAATATTTGTGTTCACTTCATTTTCAATGATGGCATTTTATTCATCCTTTAGGAAACAAACATATGAGAATACATCGGATGGGTATAATTATTATTTTTCAGATACCTCTGATGAAAGAATTGTTTTGAAAAAGAGCGATCAAACGGCCTTTACCCAAGAGGATTTAGACTCACTAATGGCTTTAGAAAATACGAATTACATAGTTGAAGAAGATGTGCTTTTAGACAGGACAATTTATCTATATGGTGGCATGTACTACCT
>CAVEWD010000021.1:11430-12979 GCA_963619195.1 bacterium
CTACCTTAGTGGTAAAATTAGCTCATTGTCGAATTTTGAAGGTTTCTCACTAAACTATGGCAGTATGCCTGAAAATGACAATGAAGTTATTGCTGTGATGTCAAAAGACTATTATTCTTACCTTAACAATGATGAAGTAATGAATGAGGTTCTAGATGCGGATTACACCATAAACAATGATAATACGGGTTTACAAATTGGAAATTCCAAAGTGAGAATATCCGGCATTAAATTTATTGATGACAGCAGTTATTTAATTCAGTTTTATTTTCCTGATGCAATGCTTGATAATATAAGCAAGGGCCTGCATGCTGAATTCAGCACAGTTAAAATGACTGTAGCTGGTAATGAGTTTACTCAAGATCAATGGTCAATGCAAAATAAACTCGTCCCTACAGACTGGGTTCCAGAAGGAAGAGTAATAGTGCCTGACTCATGGGATGGTTATTTTGAGAACAGTGAGTGTATTGGAAATATTTTGAATGTTAGTGTGAGTAATATTTATTATTCCGATGCAAAGGATTTTATAATTTTTGACACTTATGATAAAGATAATTTCACTCAAAAAACCGGATATGACGATTATGACTGGTATGGTGGCTTAATATTGGTTAACAGTGCAAATTATTATGACTTCTTTAATAAAGGCAACTACCAAATTAGCCTTTTCATGAAGGATGCATCTTTAGTGGATGAGACGATGCAACAACTTAAGGACATAGATCTAGTGCCATTTCATGTGAAGGATGGGTTGGTCTCATATGGTGGTAGTTGGACATTGGTGAATAATGTTTTGCGCACAGTGTGGTCAACAATTCTTATAGTTGTGATGTTCTTTATAGATTATTTCATTATAAAACTCATAATGAAATCAAGAAATATTTATTATTCCACCTTACGTATGCTGGGTTCATCTAAAGGCGATTGTAGCCAACTTATTGCAATAGAACTGGTGGCGGTTTTGAATATTGCATTTATTGTAATGCTTGGGACAATATACGCAGTGATTGGTGGTTATATTGATATTCCTTTTGTGAGTGAATATGCTGCGTATTTAAAATATGCAGATTACGTATTTCTGTATGGCATTCTTTTGGTTATGTCACTTGCGATATCGGATAAGTACTCAAGACAACTTTTTAAGGCATCTGCAATGAAGGTATATAAGGAGGAATTGTAGGTTATGATAGAAGTTGTAAATGCAAACAAGTATTACAATAGAGGTAAAAAAAATCAGCTTCATGTTATAAACAACACTTCATTGACCTTTGAAGATAAGGGTATGGTGGCCATTTTAGGCAATTCAGGCTGTGGAAAGACTACCCTTTTGAATGTTATAGGTGGGCTTGATAAGCCAAATTCAGGGAAAATCTTTGTGAATGGTAAAAGAATGAACAGCATCTGTTCATCTGTAACAGATAACATCCGTAATCTTAACATTGGATATATATTTCAGAACTACCAGCTTATTGATGATATGACAGTGTTTGATAATGTTGCTTTAGTTCTTAAAATGCTGGGGATTAAAAATAAAGCTCAAATACAGCAA
>CAVEWD010000022.1:0-12182 GCA_963619195.1 bacterium
TTAGGTTTTAGAAACTGTTTTGACACATAAGAGCCTTACGCATACAGCAGCCACAAATAAATATATGCCGGAATTACCGCCGCAAAGGTGAAGGGGATGCCAATTCGGGTGAAGTCCCCTGTTTTAACCTCATAGCCGGCTTTTCGCAGTATGCCTATTCCTGCAATGTTGGCGGAGGCTCCAATTGGTGTGCAGTTGCCTCCAAGGGTTGCTCCGGAAAGCAAACCGAAATATAAAAGGGTGGGGTCAACACCCAGGGTTTGCGCTAGGCCTGTAACCACAGGAAGCATGGTGGCTACATAGGGAATGTTGTCAATAAAGGCGGAAATTAAAACAGAAGCCCACACAATAACCGTGTAGAGAATAAATATATTTCCACCTCCCAGCTTTGCTAAGAGGTTTGCCGCCGCATCAATTACCCCCATGTTTGAAATGCCGCCAATCATAAGGAAAAGGCCTAAAAGAAGGCCGATTGTTTCGTAATCAATTGCCTTTATAACGTTTAAAAGCGACTCTTTGTCGGAATGTCTGAGGGTTTTATAAATTATTCCTACAGCCAAAAGCACCACACATATTAAGCCGTTGGTGATTTCAGGCTTATTTGGAATGAAGGATGCGCCAATTAAAAGTAAAATCATGCCCACTAAAAGCACCGTGGGAAAATAGTCATTTACTTCAGTTAAATGGCTGCTTTTGGGAATTGGCTGTTTTTCTTTTCTAAATAGCCAAGCCAAAATAAGGGCAGAAGCAATGGCGCCCATTTCCACCGCAAAGAAAATGCCGGGTTTACCTTCATAAATAATGAAGTCTAAAAAGCTCATATTTGCATAAGAGCCCAGCATTATGGCGGTGGTGTCGCCCACTAATGTTGCGGCACCCTGCAGGTTTGAGGAAACCGCAATGGCAATTATAAAGGGAATGGGGTCGGTTTTGAGTTTTCTGCAAATTTCCAAAGCCACCGGCGCCACCATTAAAACTGTGGCCACATTGTCCACAAAAGCTGAAATAATTCCCGCAAATAAAGCTAAAGCCACAGCGGCAATTTGCACATTGGGAACCTTTTGCATAATTAAGTCTGCTAAGCGCTCCGGCATTTTGCTGTCGATGAAAAGCTGCACCAAACCCATGGTGCCGGCAATCATTAAAAGCACGTTGAAATCAATAGAGCTAAAGATTTGGTTTAAGGGAAGCATCCCTGAAATAATAAAAATTGCTGCCGCTCCCAGTGCAATGTATGCTCGGTGATTACCGAAGATTAACATCAGCACATAGGCTAAGGCAAACAGTAAAATGGCGTAAATCACGTTTTTCCTCCTGTAAATTAATATAATGTAATGAAAACACCACATGGCTGTACTCAAGCTCACGCTTGCCCTTTAAAAAGCTTGCAAAGTCTTAAGTGTTATAATTATACAGATTAGATGGATAGTTGCAAGTGATTATTTAAAAAAGTTGTATTAAACATCATTTTTTCATTTTTTGTTTGCAAAATGTCTTCAATAATTTTGAAGCAAAAATTCCATGATTTGCACTAGGGGATAATTCTAAAATATCTAATGTTTAGTTAAAAATCCAAATTTGAACATAATTTTGAAGTCCATTTGATGGTATAATAATTTGTGATATTATAAGTTGACATTTAAGCTTGAAAATGTCAGAATTAAATGCAAGTTATCGGAGAAATATAATGGCTAAATCAGAAAAACAAAACCTTAAAGTAATATATCTTGCAAAAATACTTTTGGAAGAAACCAACGAAAATCATGGCTTAACCATGGCTGAAATAATAAGTGAGCTTAATTCCTACGGCATAAAGGCAGAAAGAAAAAGCATATACAGCGATGTTGAAAGCCTTAAAATGCTGGGCTTTAAAGTGGTGGGGTGCCAGGAAAACAGAACCTACACCTATTCAATAAAAGAAAGGCTCTTTGGACTGCCGGAGCTTAAGCTTTTGGTGGATTCTGTGCAGTCGGCAAAGTTTATAAGCGAAAAAAAATCCAATGAGCTTATAAAAAAGCTAGAGGAGCTAGCCAGCAAGCTCGACACTGCTGCCCTTAACAGGCATGTGATCGTTGCCGGAAGAGTTAAAACCATGAATGAAAGCATTTTCATTAACGTGGATGCAATTCAGGCGGCAATGGCAGAGGATGTGATGATAACCTTTAAGTATTTCCAGTGGAATGCCGATAAAAAAATGGAATTCAGACGTGATGGTGAGAGATATGAAGTAAGTCCTTGGGCACTTTTGAGGGACAATGAAAATTATTATTTAATTGCTTATGACAGCCATGAAAAAATGATTAAGCATTTTAGAGTTGATAAAATGCTTAAAATTAATTCAAGCATAAATAAAAGAGAGGGTGAGGAGGAGTTTAAGTCCTTTGATGCAGCCTCCTACACTAAGAAAATGTTTGGAATGTTTGGCGGCAGGGAGGTTATGGTTAAGCTCAGATGTGAAAACTCCCTTGCAGGAGTTATGATTGAC
This sequence comes from bacterium, assembly GCA_963619195.1. GTDB lineage: Bacteria > Bacillota > Clostridia > Eubacteriales > Anaerofustaceae > RUG14186. The sequence continues at coordinate 2,486 of CAVEWD010000022.1, forward strand.
CGTTTTGGCAAGGATGCAGCCATGGTTAAAACTGATAAGGAGCATTTTGAGATAACCGCGGAGGTTTCTGCCAGCCCGCAATTTATTGCATGGGTTATAGGCTTGGGTGAAGGGGTTAAAATTATCAGCCCTGATTATGTGGTGGATATGATGAAAAATGAAATACAAAGGCTTGTTAAGCAATATGAATAGAAATTATGTGTTAGGGGAGAGAGCATGAATAGAAGAAATTTCGTTGTAAAATTAATTGCTCAAAGGGCATTAAGCGTTCTTTTGACAGTGGCTTTGACGGCCTCTATGTTTCCAAGCTTTATTTTTGCAGAGGAAGAAACTCAAAATGAAATCATCTCTGAGGCGGAAATTACAAACCTTTTGGGGGTGAGTGGCTCAGACCTTTTAGATAAACTCACCAGTGATGATCCAACGAAGGATTTTGAGGAAGAAAGGGAATCCGGTGAGAACCCCCTGGGGGCAGAGGAAGGCAAAACCCTGGTGACTCTTGTGCAAAATGAGCTTATGCTGGTGCAGAGTCGCGGAAATAACTGCAGCACAGTGGTTTTTGACAGCTATAATTCTTCCACAAGGAATGCTCCAGTGGCAAATAAGGAATATACGTCAGATATGCCCTTCGAAGGAATTTCTGCCACCACGGACAATGGAAGTTATAAATCTAACTTTTCCCGAGCAAGCGTGGGCAACAGTAATAACAACTATTCAGCCATAAGAGCTGTGGCCTTCAACCCCTTTGGAGGAGCAAGAGATAACTGCGTGGCATATGTGGGACTTTTCCCGGTGAATGATAAAGAAGCTACCATGATTACATGGATGTATGACTTCTCCACAGATACACGTTCAGAGAACTATGTCGTAGGCAGCTTGAAATGGGAAGACATTAGCGATGAGCTCTACATTTCAGAAATGCAGAACTTTATGGCCATTACCGCAGGCGATTATTACAACACCAAGAGCGATAGTGTGGTGGTTTATTTCCCAGGGGAGGGCAATAATAAAACCGGTGACACTGGCCTTGTGGAAATTAAATGGGGCAAAAACTCCTCTGGGGGAATTGAAGTGGAAAAGGCTGAAGCGCTTAGCAGCACCCTTATTCACCCTTTATATGCCACAGGGGGAGGGGATAAAAATTGGCAAAAAAGCTCAAGCCCCTATAATAAGCTCATTTGCTCCTTAGATAGCGGAGATTTTAACAACGATGGCATTGAGGATTTGGCTGTTTTAACCAGCATGGGTTGGCCTAATGACAATGACAGCAGAGATATGCGTCGTTTTGCTCCATATTTGGCTGTTTCCTATGGGCAAGGAGGCGAAGAGGCAAAGCTTGGCGATTTAACGAGAAATTTAACAGACGGAATTTATGTGGAGTCCTTTGCTAAAACTGAAGATGATTATACATATTGGGACACCCCCCGCAGCCCGGGGCTTGCAGTGGGAGACGCCAACGGAGATGGAATTGATGAAATAGCTGTGGCGGGAAGTAAATGTACCATGTGTGGTGAAGAGGGAAATGAAAAACCCGATTCTGCTCATTATAATGACGACCCCTGGTATTATTATAAGCAATTTGACACCATGATGGTGGGAATTTACAATGCCGTTTATGGAGAGCTTTCAGCAGATTCAATAAGTGCATCAATCCCAACCAACGTATGGAAGGAAGATGGATTGTATAACGATGGATTCTTGCCCCGCTCTGGTGTGGAATTTGTGGCAATAAATGGCCCTTACACTCAAGAGGCATTGTTTATTGACGGAAGCCTTTACTTCTTTAAGGAGAATAACAGCATTATTGACACAAAAAAAACATATACCCCTGATTACTTCACCCACACTGATAACGGTGTTGGCTCTCAGGAGGTTACAAATGTTTATATATCATCTGTTGTAGCTGGTAACTTTGACGACAACTGGGCTGGAAGAGAGCAGCTTATGGTGCTTATTGGCTTTAAAGACATTGGAGCCCATAACGATTCTGCTTCTTTAATGGCAATTGGTGGTTTATATGGCGATGATGAGCTTGTTTACGATGACGACGGAAACGCCACCACAGATTATAAAGCGGCCACAGGCTATTATGGCAGTGGCATGTATGACCATGAAAACTATTTGTTTGTGCATGAGGACAGTGATGTGAAGGATAAATACAGCTGTGAGATTGTGGCTGTTGATACCGGAGACGACGGGTTGGAGCTGGAGTTTGATGGCGTGGAAATGAGTTACTCTGATGTGCAGGTGCAGGCAGTTATTCAAGCGGCTCCTTCATTTTCTGAAATCTGGCAAGCCAACGGCTCCACCAGCTATAAAGTAACCGGAAGTTATAGCTATAGGCATGGCACCGACGCAAGTGGCACCGATAGCTATGGAGTTGTGGGCGCGTTTGGCGGATATGTTGCAGTTGTAGGCGCTGATGTTATGGCTAAAATCGGTTTTAAAAGTGGCTCCAGCCATGGCAACAGCACAACAGTTTCCACCTCCTACACAGCATCTTTTACTGCCACCAGTGAAAACACAGTTGTGCTTAGGCGGCTCCCTTTCTATCACTACAATTATACTGTAAAAAATGCCAACACTCCCTTTGGTGAGGAGGCGGGAAGCGGCAAAATAAGCTACATTGTTGGGCAGGCACCAACATATATTCAAGTTTCTGTGAAAAACTATAATGGCATAGTGGACAGTTATAACGAACTAATGGAGCAAAGTGCTGACGATTACAACATTGCCCCGTCAAAGCTTATAAAAATTGAGGAATCCTCTTTAATTGATAATGAGGGCAACCCATGGAAATATAATTCAAGGCTAGGCGGTAAGGGATTTGAAGATGGTGACGCCTACATCTGTAACGACGATAAGGGGGTGGGCAATTTTACCAGCAAGCCCACCATGGTTTCAATTGGTTATGCTAGCGGAAACACCAGTGTTGCTTTAAGTAACAGCAGTGCAAAGGATTCTTCCTGGTCAGAAACCTCTGGCGTTGCTGCCTCCATACAGGTGAAAGGCGGCATGGTCCTTGCAAGCAGTGGAGTTTATTATGAATATTCAGAGCAGGTTGTGGAGAGTGGTTCCACCAGTGTGTCCACATCCACTGGAATCAGTACGGCGGTTTCAAATATTAATGAGTCATCATTAATCAAATATAACGCCGCATCCAGCGACACTATTAGAGCTTATGGCTTCGACTGGGCTTTTGCGGCAGGAGAAATAAAGGCGGGAACACAGGTTCTTTCAGATGGATCCACTAAGGATATTTACGTTCCAGTTTTACACCATGTGGTGCAGAATGTGAAAGCTCCAGTGGCCCCGGTGGAGTTAGTTAAGCTGCTTCAAGGAGCAGACGGAGAGCAAAAACAGATTACTCTTATTTGGAAGCTTCCCCAAGACGATGGTTCTGGCAGAGAATTCTACACGGCAGACAAGCTTCAATTTAGAATTTATGAGCGCAACATAAGCGCGGATGAAGACTGGCATGCCCTCACTGAAAAACCAATTGAGGGCACAGTTAATGATGATGGCACAATTAGCTACACCTTTAATGTGGACTCCGCAGTTGCGAACGGAAACACCTATTCCTATGCTGTGCGTGCTAGCTTAATAAGCGAGGGTGAAAGCGCAGTGGAAAGCATTAATTCAAATCAACTTTCCTACACCTATGTTGTTGGAGGAGGTGCTTCAGCCTACGAGCTGGCTGTGGCTCAGGGCTATGAGGGCACCTTAAGCCAGTGGCTGGAGAGCCTAAAGGGAGAAGGTGGCAAAAGCGCTTATGAAATTGCTGTGGAAAAGGGCACCTTTGAGGGCACTGAGGAAGAATGGCTTAAATCCCTTGTGGGGGCGAATGGTGCAAATGGCAAAAGCGCCTATGAGCTGGCTTGTGAAAATGGTTTTGTGGGCAGTAGCGATGAGTGGCTTTCAAGCCTGAAGGGCAACGAAGGAAAGAATGCCTATGAAGTGGCTTGTGAAAACGGTTATGAAGGCACATTAGAGCAATGGCTGGAAAGCTTAAAGGGTGAAGACGGAAAGAGCGCCTATGAAGTAGCCAAGGAGAATGGCTATGAAGGCACAGAAATTCAATGGCTTCAAAGTCTTGTGGGTAAAAATGGGCTTGAGGGCAAAAACGCCTATGATATAGCTGTGGGAAATGGTTTCGAAGGTGACCAAAAAGCATGGCTCAATTCATTGTATGGGGAAGATGGCCTTTCAGCCTATGAGTTAGCTTGTGTAGATGGCTATGAAGGCACCTTAGAGGAATGGTTAGATAGTCTAAAGGGCGAAGACGGAAAGAGCGCCTACGAGGTAGCTGTGGAGAATGGCTACATTGGCACCCAGACAGAATGGATTGCAAGCTTAAGCGGAACTAATGGCACAAATGGAAAGAGTGCTTATGAGCTGGCCAAAGAGAATGGCTATGAAGGAACTGAGGAGGAGTGGCTTGATTCTCTTGTTGGGCAAAAAGGCGAAAAGGGTGACACCGGCTCCACGGGTGCTTCTGGCGAAAAGGGTGACACAGGTGCCACTGGTGCCATTGGCGCCAAGGGTGATAAAGGCGACAAAGGCGACAAAGGCGATAAGGGCGATAAGGGCGATGATGGCCGCGGCATCACCTCTGCAGAGATTAATGATGAGGGGCATTTGATTCTCACATATTCCGACGGCACAACCCAGGATGTGGGAGCTGTGGTGATAAATGGCGGCAACTATAAGCGAGACCCATTAGTTTATTTAGCCCTGGCTATGGCTGCAGCGACACTTATTATAAGCATTAAAAATAAACATCCTCGACCTTAGTAAACAGCGAGAGGAATATGAATATTGTTTAATTAATAAAATCGCAGGTTGATATTAAGCCTGCGATTTTTTAGTGATTATATTTTTTTAATTAAAAAGCTTTGTGGTGATTGCGGTTTGTAATTTTCTTATGGATTAGCCGCAAAAGTAAATTTTGTGAAGAGTTTATTTAATAGGTGGCTGTAATTTATATTTAGCCTTTCTTTTAGCAATTACCCAGGGAAGATACAATAGCACCCAGACAACAGCTAACAAAACTGGAAGCCCGAGAAAGAAATAATTTTCTCCAAGTATTGAGGCAAGCATTTCAAGGACAGGATTGCCGGCTGTTTCTGAAAGAAAGAAAAAGTTTGTTCCAAGCCATTTGTTGATGAAATATATTGGCACGCAAACAGTCAAAAGCAAAGGTAATATTTTGGGCAAGTGGCGAAAATTCGGTCTGAAGCCATTTGAAAGCAGCAAAATTGGATATAAGGCCAACATGATATGCACGTTGGCAGAATGAAGGTGCATAGCGCTGAATATTGGCAGAATGTTCCATGAGGGAACAAGCATGGCTATTATTGCGCCGGGCAAACAAAGACAATAAAGAATTTCTGCAAAGAATTTCTTTTTTGTTATGGTATATATCAGGCAGACAAAAATGTTTATGCTGCAAAGATGGAGAGGAAGGTAACGCCAACTCCAGCTATTTGCCATAAAAGCTATTGCATATTTTGCCAGCTCATCCAAAAGTAGGAGCACAGTAATTACACTCAAAAACTTAGTTTTTCCTTCATTTCCCATGCGGCGAAATATAAGCACTGATGCGGTTATAATTATTGCTGCAATGGCAATAAGCGTGATATGTGTTGAATCAAAATAATTAAAGGAGCGGTAGCTCTCATCTATTAGTTTAATTTGGTCCTCTGTGATTAAAAATCCAAAATCCTGCAATTCATTACCCTCCTTAAATAAATTATAACAGATGTTGGCTTATATGCTAAATTTTTATGGTTAATATTTTCTTTTAGCTGTCATAATTTTAAAATTTGACGAATTCTGCAAGGTGATTTTTAAATTAGAACATTAATTCGAAGTGGGAGGTGTGTTTATTGGACACCACTATTGTTATAATGAAACCATAAAAGAGATAGAATTTAATTCATCCTTTGGAGAGGGTAAAAATGAGTAGATTGTGGTATTGGATAAGAAAATCCCTTTTAGGGGCAAGGGAATGCAACAGCTGCTGTGTGGTGTGCAAGTATTTTGAAATATGTGTAGGCGACGGGGAGCTTAAATAGAGGAGGGATTATGGACTATGGCGGGAATTACTACAGGCTGGATAAGTCAAACCAGTTGGTATAGGCAAAATGTGAGCTGAAGCTTAATGTTTTTTGAAGTAAAAATTCGGCAAAAGATGATATAATGAAATTGAAATTGTAAATGAAATTGATTTGCGCGCTAGACACTCATTAATGATGGGCAAAATGAAAGGGTGGTGAGGTGAATGTCAAGAATATATGACAATAAGAAGTCGCTGGAACAAAGCGAAATTCAAACAATTAGCCGCCGCATTTATTTTGGGCTTATAATTGCCCTGGTGATTATTATAGGGGGAAGCTTTATTTTTGTTTCTCATTTTTATAATGAAGGTATAGAGCATATTTCACAGCGGGAATATGAGGAAGCTATTGAGTCCCTTAATAATATAAAATATACACAATATCGCGGGAAAAAAATTAAATACATAATTGCCCTATGCGAATCTCATTTGGCCTACAAACAGGATGATAATCTTTGGAAAGCCTGTTCCCTTATGGTTGGCATTTTGAATAAAAATGATTTTAATTACCAGAATGATGAGATCTTAGAGAAGGATATTACTCAGTTTGTAAACATTCTTGCGTATCAAGAAAAGAGAATTGAAGCAGAAAACGAGCGACGGGTTAAGGCAGAGCTTTCAAATGAGCTGCCCTATGAGGGATTAAATGAGGAATATATCAACTATACTTCTTTGGGGCATTACACAACAAAGGAAGAAAAAGAGTATTATACTGCGTATGCCTGGTATGAAAATGACATTGAGGATTCAAAACATTTGCTTTGTAGGGTGAGGGTGGTGAGAAAAGAGCTTTCCACTGAAAGATATGTTTCTGAGGTTCACCTTTATGGAGACTTAAACCCCTCCAGCCCAAGCTACAGCTCAAAACCCAATAGCTCATCAGATAATTATGACATAGATGATTATGGGGATCCAGAGGATTTCTATTATGAAAATTATGATGATTTTCTGGATTATTACGATGCTGAAGACTACTACTATGAGCATAAGAAAAGATAAAGAGAAAGCATCTGCGCCAAATGCCATGCCTCGATAACTTGTTTTTCAATACTTCGTTATCAGTCCGTGACATTTGGCGCAGATGCTTTTTTAGTTTGAATGTATTTTAATACATATTCTGGTTTCTTAAAAAGTTGTTGTAGTCAGCCTTAACGCGGAAAAGGTAGACTGTTGCCAATATGAAATATGCCAAGAGAAGCATTCTTAAGATATTTGTGGCTGGGGGAAGTGAATTTATAACCAAAATGCTTCCAAGCCCATAATAGAGGGTGAAAATAAGGCCGCAAATAGCATTTTTCTTTTTTAAAATGCCATAGCCTAAAGCAACATAGGCCGCTATGTCAAGTAGTGCCCAAATGCTCACCAAGAAAATTGACATAATGCTTATTCCTGCCAGCACAAAGCTAATTACCGCAAAAACCTTTATGACGGTTTTTATGGAAGAGGGTTCATACATTTCCACAAAGTCACTTAAAGATAATTGGCCTTGAGGGGCATAGGGGGTGTAGCCGGTTTCATTTTGAGCTGAAGCTGTATTCTCTTGGGGCTCTCCGCAATTATTGCAGAACCTTGCGTTGTCGTCCAGCTGATTTCCGCACTTTATGCAAAACTTCATTTTATTTTCTCCTTGCTGATTAAAAATAATTTTATAATTTGTAATTTAATGAATGATACCACAAAATGCTATTTTGTGCCATCAAAACATGGATAATATAAAAAAATTTATCCATTTAAGGAAATAAGCAGGGTTTATGGGCAAAAAAAATTCACAAAAAAGTTTTTTAATTGCTTAAAACCTTGCATTTAAAGCCATATTACTGTAATATTATTCACGCATTACTTACTTAATGAAAGGAAATTGAAATGAACAAAACAGAAATGGTAGCTGCTCTTGCAGAAAAAACAAGCCTCACTAAGAAAGACACAGAGAAAGTGCTTAATGCTTTCACAACTATCATAGAAGAACAACTCCAAAAGGGTGAAAAAGTTACTCTCACAGGCTTCGGCACATTTGAAGCTAGAGACAGAGCTGCAAGAGAGGGCGTTAATCCTCAGACAAAAGAAAAGATCACTATTCCTGCTGTTAAAGCTCCTGCTTTCAAGGCTGGTAAAGCTCTTAAAGACGCTCTTAACTAATTGTTCAAAAATTGCACCTGCAAAGGTGCATTTTTTTTTAAACATTTACATTTATATCGCAGTGCGATATACTCCGGATATATCGAGGTGCGATGCATTGCACTGAAACTTAACGGAGGGAAATGAAATGGATCAGCACATAAAAAAGGTGTATGTTCCCATGACAGAAACTGCCTTTCTCATACTACTTTGTCTTAAAAATCCAAATCACGGTTATGGCATTGTGCAAATGGTTGAAAAAATGACAGATGGGGCTATTAAGCTCACCCCAGGCACAATGTACGGGAGCTTATCAAAAATGGAAAAAGACAAGGTAATTTGTTTTCTTAGGGAAGAGGAGAAACGAAAGATTTATCAAATTACAGATTTAGGCTTGGAGGTTCTTACGATTGAACTAAGACGAATTGATCGCTTATATAAAATAGCTCAGGAGGCAATGTGGAATGGAAACGAAAAAGGAATTTAAAATATTCACAATATTTGAATATAAAAAGGAACAGAATTATCTTAGAGAAATGCAAAAGAGGGGCTGGAAGTTTGTTAAAGTGAAGGACCTTGGAATGTATCATTTTGAAAAGTGTGCTCCACAGAACGTGATTTATCAGCTGGATTACAACGAAGATGGCCTTGCCAATAAGGAAGAATATATGAAATAGCGATATGATAATATTGAGGCATAAATTAAATTAATCGCACGATATTTGTTTCTCATAGAGATTAAGATACAAATATCGTGCGTTATTGTTTTAATATTTTAAGCGCTGCGTTTTGCGCTTATTCCACCGACTTTAATGCCTCCAGCATGTCCACATTTTTCAGCTTTCGGTTTATTATTAGGCCCAGAATGTAGGTAATTAGGGAAACCACAATCACCGGAATTATGAAGGCCTTTGCTCCCAAAGCTGGGTTGAACATAACATCATCTGGCGGCACAACCTTAAGAATGTATAAATACAGCGCATCTCCAAAGGCGTAGCCTGCCAGAATGCCCAGGATGGTGAGAAGAATTGTTTCTCTGTAGATATACATGGTTACCTCTTTGTTGTGGAAGCCAAGGACCTTTATAGTGGAAAGTTCCCTTATTCGCTCAGAAACATTTATGTTTGTGAGGTTGTAGAGAATTACAATTGCCAAAAGCATTGCCACTGCAATCAGAATATCCATAATTCTGTTTAGCGAATTAACGATTGTGTCAATTTGGTTGGTCATGGTGGTGTTTTGCACCACACCCTTAACTCCGCTTAAATCAATGAACCTGCTGGCTTGAAGTTTGGCATTCTCAGAGGAGCGGTCCTTTAGTGTAACTAAGTAGGCATTAGTGGTGTATTTTGTTGAATACACATTTTCATAGCAGGTTTTATTCATGAATATGAAATGACCTGTGTACATTTCCGTGATTCCATCAACTTTTACGCTTCTTGCGTTGGAATATTCATCGCTGAA
>CAVEWD010000022.1:12192-12849 GCA_963619195.1 bacterium
GCTCTCCTTTGTGGTGCGGTTTGTAAGCTTTATGTAGTTTGAAATTTCATCTGCGTTGCTTGGCACAATCAATTTGATTTGCTGACTGTCGTTGTTTTCTCCGGCAGTTTTTGAAACCTGCTCGTAGTATATTGACATTTCCTCGTTAATATCATTTGAGAAGAGAAGATTTGCTATATCACTCTTTTGAGAGTCTGTGAGACCTTCGTTTTCTGCCACAATCAGGTCGTATTTCATTATTTCTCCAAACTGCCTGTCCTTTACACCTGTGATGGAGTTCTGCACGCTGAAGCCGGCGAAAATTAGGGTTACAGAGCCGCAAACACCAAATATGGTCATAAGCATTCTTTTTTTGTAGCGGAAAAGATTTCTTGCTGTAACCTTGTGGGTGAAGCTTATTCTGCTCCAGATTGGGTGGATTTTTTCCAGCATTATTTTAGAGCCTGCCTGGGGTGCCTTTGGCTGAAGCAGCTGAGAAGGTTTTTCCGCAAGATTTTTATTTGCCACAATATATGCCGGCACCACAGAGCTAAGGAAAGCCAAAGCTAATGCCACAAGAGTAATTCCCGGGTAAAAATGCATTTCCAGCTTAGGGTAGGTGAAGCAGTCTTTATAGGTATTATAAACAATCATTGGCAAAAGGGTGTGCCCCAGTGC
>CAVEWD010000023.1:0-5446 GCA_963619195.1 bacterium
GAGTTTACATATTAGAGCCAGATGTGCATGGTGATTATCGCGGTTATTTCATGGAAACATACCGTGATGACATAATGCAGGAAATTGCTCCGGGAATTAAATTTGTGCAGGACAACGAAAGCTTTACTTCAAAAAAAGGCACCTTAAGGGGGCTGCACTTTCAAAATGCCCCCATGGCTCAGGGAAAGCTCATAAGAGTAACCTCTGGAGCTGTGATGGATGTGGCTGTGGATTTAAGGCGCGGAAGTGAAAACTACCTTAAATGGGTTGCAGTGGAGCTTTCAGCTGAGAACAAAAGACAACTGTTTATCCCCAGGGGATTTGCGCATGGTTTCCTTACCCTCAGTGAAAACGTGCAGTTTGTGTATAAGGTGGATAACTACTACAGCGCTGAAAATGATCGCTCAGTTAGATTTAACGACCCTGCAATTGGGGTAGACTGGGGAATTGATTCTCCAATTCTATCTGAAAAAGATATGAATGCGCCGCTTCTTTGCGATAGTGATTGCAACTTCAAACTGTGAGGTGAAAAATGAAAATATTAGTTACCGGTGCAGCCGGATTTATTGGCTCTAATTTTGCATATTATGAGCTTGAAAAGTACCCTGACGATGAAATAATCTGCCTTGACGCCTTAACCTATGCCGGCAATATGTCAACTCTCGATAAGGCTCTTCGTAATCCACATTTTACCTTTGTGAAAGGGGATATTGCTGATTGTGAGTGTGTTGAGAAACTATTTGAAACATACCACCCTGATGTGGTGGTAAATTTTGCTGCGGAATCTCATGTGGACCGCTCTATTGAAGATCCAGGGCTGTTTTTAAGAACAAATATTTTGGGTGTGCAGACCTTGATGGATGCTTGCCGTAAATATGGTATAAAGAGATATCATCAGGTTTCAACAGATGAGGTTTACGGCGATCTTCCTTTGGATAGACCGGATTTGTTTTTTACGGAGGAAACCCCGATACATGCTTCAAGCCCATATTCTGCTAGTAAGGCTTCTGCCGACCTTTTGGTGATGGCTTATCATAGGACCTTCGGCTTGCCAACGAGTTTGTCGCGCTGTTCAAATAACTATGGGCCGTATCATTTCCCTGAGAAGCTTATTCCACTAATGATTTCCCGCGCATTAAATGATGAGTCATTGCCTGTTTACGGCACAGGAGAAAATGTGAGAGATTGGCTTTATGTTGAGGATCACTGCTCTGCAATAGACCTCATTATAAGGAAGGGCAAAGAAGGGGAGGTTTATAACATAGGAGGCCACAACGAACGTTCTAACTTGGATGTGGTAAAAACTGTGCTTAGAGAACTTGGTAAACCGGAGAGTTTAATAACCTTTGTGAAGGATCGCCCGGGACATGACAGAAGATATGCCATAGATCCAACTAAGATTCACGAGGAATTAGGCTGGTTGCCCACCACTAAATTTGAAGATGGAATTCATAAAACGGTCGAGTGGTATCTGGAAAACAGAAAATGGTGGGAGGACATCATTTCCGGTGAATATCAGAACTATTATGAAAAAATGTATTCCAATAGATAAATAATTTTAAACGGAGTTTGTATGAAAGTGCTTGTAAGCGGAGCTAAGGGGCAGCTTGGCTATGATTTGGTTAAGCGTCTTAATGCTCTTGGGATTGAAAACAGGGGAGTAGATATAGATGACTTTGACCTCACAGATGAGGAAGCAGTTATGGATTATGTTAAAAACTATTCTCCTGATGTGATAATTCATTCAGCTGCCTACACTGCTGTTGATGCGGCTGAGGATAATAGAGAAATTTGTTATAAGGTAAATGTTGACGGCACAAAAAATATTGCAAAGGCAGCAAGCTCTGTTGGAGCAGTTGTGATGTATTTCAGCACTGATTATGTGTTTGATGGAGAGGGAGACGGATATTTCAAACCTGAAGACAAAAAAGCTCCAATAAATTATTATGGTCTAACAAAGTCCTTGGGAGAAGATGTTATAATTGACACTCTTGAGAAATATTTCATTGTGCGCATTTCATGGGTATTTGGAATAAACGGGAAAAACTTTGTTAAAACCATGCAGAAGCTTGGAGAACAAAAGGAAGAAATTAATGTGGTTTGCGATCAAATTGGCTCTCCAACATATACCTACGATTTGGCAAGGCTGGTTTGTGATATGATTCAAACAAAAAAATATGGAATATACCATGCCGCAAATGAAGGAATATGCAGCTGGGCAGATTTTGCTAAGGCAATAATGGAGTTTTCCAACCTCAATTGCAAGGTGAATGAAATAACTTCAAGTGAGTACCCTTCAAAGGCTAAGCGCCCGGCGAACTCAAGGCTTTGTAAAGACAAACTTGATGCATGTGGATTTACGCGCTTGCCTGATTGGCAGGATGCTCTAAAAAGATATATCCAGGAAGAAAATTCATTGTAAATTTCCTGGGAAATGGTTTAAATTAGTTTATTTTCTATTTTCGTAAGGAGGACACATGAAAGTCAAAAGGCTAATTTCTCTTGTGCTGGCAATTTTGCTTTGTGTGGGTATGTGCGGTTGTTCAGGCTCTGACGATAATAAAAAAATATATAAGATCGGTGTTTTGGTAAGCAATATTGATGATGACTTCATGGCTAAGTACGCTCAGGAGGTTATGGATTACTTTGAAGAAAAAAATACCGGTGATGTTGAATATGATCTAACGGTGCTTAGCTCTGATAATAATGTATCGAAGCAAATAACCCAGGTGGAAACCTTTGCGAACCAGCAATATGATGCCTTAATTGTGAGTTTGATTAACAGTGATGAGGCTCTTAGTGTGGCGAAAAACGCTGTGGCATATTTTGAAACGGGAGAGGGGTTCTCCCAGGGAGATGATGGCACAACAGCCCAGGATAATAATGGTGAAATATCTGGGGATGATGACGTTTTGGAAAATGAGAATGTTGACGCGGAGCCTAATCCAAGGGTTGATGATGTTTATGTGCCTGTAACTGAGGGGCATCTTATGGGAGTTGTGTTTACCTTCACTGAGCCGCAGCTCACTCAGGAAAAATCTGAAGAGGTTGAGGGAGAAAAAGCCGAAGGAGAACAGATAGACACATCCATGTGTTGTTCAGTTTCGGTTGATGCTAATGAGGGCGCGAAGCTTTTGGCCCAGGCCATGGGCAATTTGCCTCGCAAAGGCGATATAAGCGGCGATGGGGAGGTTAATTATGTTGTTATTGCCAACGATAAAAATAACAACACCTATAACAAGTGTTGTGTCGCAATAGATGAATATTTTAAAGAGAACAACATAACAGGCTCCTGCCTTGGAACATTATTTACTGAGGCCAGTGGAGAAAGCCTGGAGAAAAACTTGCACAATTTTGTTGATAACTATGCAGCTTCAGTTGATGTGATTTTTTGCTTTAATAATGAAACTGTGAATACATTATACCTTTTAACAAATGAGGGTAAGGTCTTTGACGAGGGCGATACAGATGGGGATGAGCAAAGCGTTGATGCGAATAAGGAAAATAAATATTATGACATTGGATATGATTTTTATGTTGTTGGCTTAGTTTCTCCTGATGAGGCAGACATCTTTCTGAAGGAGGGCAAGCTTAGTGCCGCAGTAAGTTTTAATTGTGTAGACGTGGCCCATAAAGCGGTAGACGCCGTGATAAATTATTTGAAAAATGATGAAAACGAAAAGCTTGTGTATGTTGATGTCTACAAAATGATAGAGACAAAAGAAAATGAATAATAAGTGCCCAGAGACGCAGTAAAGCCTTCCTATTATTTAAACTGGGAAGGCTTTGTTATTTATAGATATAGTTATTGTAAGGGTTGTATGCATTGAATGTGCAGCGCCTCTTTTAGTTATGTGTTAAATGCAACTTGTGCATTATAATTTACACTACAGCTAATGGTAATAAAAGTTTAATGGTATTCAGTAAACCGCCTATCTGTTAGGTTTATGCGAATATCAGCTTAAGCATTTCTTCAATTGTAAAATTAGAAATGTAGTCATCAAAATTAAGCAGGATGAGCTTTTCTCTAACGGCATTTTCGCTGAAGGCTGTGCTTATAACGCCGTTTTCAATTTTTGAAACGTCTTTATTTGTAAAGAAATCGCCATTAATGTGAAACTCAGAAATTGAGTTATTTTTTACATTGAAATTAATTTCCACAATACCTGCCGGAAATTTATTTTTTTTACTTACCAAACAGGAATGAGCCATGCCTAGATTGTAGCTTTCTAATCCGAATTTATCTCTAACTAAGCCTTCAACTGCGGCTATGTCTGATGGGGTTAGCTTATATTCTTCAAACTTTTCTCCTTCAAAAAAGGTTTCAAGCAGTGCTTCTTTAAATAGCTGGATGTTCATCCTATCCGGAAGGTATTCCTTAAGGTTTATCACCCGGCTGTGCACGCTTTCTACAGCCTTTGATTTGATTTTCATTTCACTTACGTTAAGAGCGTTGAGCATACTTTCTATATTGACATCAAACATAAGGGTGCCATGGTGCAAGACCTTGTTTCCGTTTATATATTGTGCATTTCCGCTAAATTTTCTTTCCCCAATGCAAAGGTCATTTCTGCCTGTTAAGACAGCCTCAACCCCAAGTTTATTTAGTGTTTTAATTACAGGCGCAATATATGGCGCAAAATTCACTGTTCGGCCACTTGGAGAATTTACAATGAAGGAATAATTTAAATTTCCTTCATCATGGTAAACCGCACCGCCTCCAGATATTCTTCGAGCTACATATATATTATTTTCCCTCACATATGTGGAGTTTATCTCTGTATAGGCATTCTGGTGCTTACCTATTATTATGCTTGGATGGTGAATATAGAAAAAAACATAATCATCGTTATGGGAGGAGCTGTTCATCAAATACTCCTCCAAAGCCATGTTGTAGTATGGCACTGAATAGTCTGTTTTTATGTATTTCATCTAAAACTACCCTTCTCTTATATCTAATACGTTGATGTTTACGCCTTCCTGCTCCTGCAATTTGAGCTGTATGCCGTTGTGAAATTCATCGTAAGAAGGCAATTCGCTAAGGGATGTTATGTTCATAAGTTTTAGAAATTCTTCTGTGGTTTCAAAGCCGGAGGGCTTACCGGGTAAATCCAGCTTTCCGGAGGGTCTCACAAGGCCCCTGTCGATGAGTAGATCAAGGGAAGATGAGGACTGCACTCCGCGTATGTATTCTATGTCGGAGCGGGTTACTGGTTGTTTATAAGCCACAATAGACAATGTTTCCAAGGCTGCTTGAGAAAGAAAGGAAGCCGGCGCAATTTTAAGTATTTCTTTAATATACGGGAAATACTCATTTCTGCTAAGCATTTGATATTTGTTGTCCATCTGCATAATTCTGATGCCTCGTTGGGCATAGTCGTATTCATCCTTAAGTTCGTTAAGGAGTTTTTTTACTTCCCCTGGTGTTATTTCCATGGCCTGAGCT
>CAVEWD010000023.1:5456-12551 GCA_963619195.1 bacterium
GCCTGAGCTATAGCATTTGCGCTTAGAGCTTCGCCTGAGGCGAAAAGCATTGCTTCTATGGCATATTTTAAATTGACATTTTCCATTTTATGCCCTTTCTATAACGATATCCCCAAATTGTTCTTCCTGCGTGAGAACTATAACATTTGCCTTGAGCATTTCAAGCACCGCAAGAAAAGTTGCGATAATATATCCTTTAGAATGCTCTTTTTCAAATAAAGAAAAGAAATTAAGAGATTTTTGTTTTTCTATTTTGGAGGTGAGGCTAATTATCATGTCCTCCACAGAAATATCCTCCTTGTGAATTGTGTAGTCAAAAACACTGTCATCAAGCCTTATTTGATATTTTGCAAACACATTTCTAAGTGCTTTGGAAAGCATTTCAGAGTTTATGTTTATGTTTTGATAGCTTTCTGTAAGCTGGGGAAAATATTCCGGCTCTTTGCCAACGATTGAGAAATATCGCTCTTCTTTCGTTTTTAAATATGTGCTTATATTTTTATACACGGTATATTCCAAAAGCCTTGCCATGAGCTCTTCTCGAGGGTCTATTTCTTCTTCGTTTTCATTGATTTCAGCGGGCAGCAGCATTTTGGACTTTATTTCAATCAATTGTGCTGCCACAACAATGAATTCGCTGGCTAAGTCTATATTCAGTTCATTTGCTGTGTATAGATACTGCATATATTGCGAGGTTAGCTCGGCAATGGGAATGTCGTATATATCAATTTCGTTTTTTGATATGAGACTTAACAGAAGATCCAGTGGGCCTTCAAAAACCTCAAAGGAAACCTTTTCCAAGCTGTTCTCCCTTCGCTAAATTATAAGATTATATATAAAACTTATCACAGGGTCTATTATTTTATCCACCACTCCAATAAAGTATAAAATAAGCACCACGAAATAAAAGTATCTTTGATATTTATAAAATACTGCTTCCCATTTGTTGGGCAGGAAGGAAACAAATATTTTTGAGCCATCCAAAGGCGGAAATGGCAGAAGGTTAAATACTGCATAGCCAATATTTAGCTGTGTGAATAAAACGAGGAATAGGGCAAGGTAGTATTTAACTCCATAGCTGTATATTCCACTGTTTACAATAAGCTTTGCAAAGTTTCCCGCAATAACTGCTAAAACAAGATTTGTGAGAGGACCTGCCAGTCCCACCAGTCGCATGCCTTTTTTTCTGTCCTTGAAATAGTATGGGTTCACTGGCACCGGCTTTGCATAGCCTATTTTTAAAAGCACGAGCATTAATAGCCCTATTGGGTCAATGTGCTTTAATGGATTCAGAGTGAGGCGTCCGCTATTTTTTGCCGTGGGGTCTCCCAATAAATATGCTGTGTAGCCATGGGCGCATTCATGCAGGGTTAATGAAATGAGTGAGGCTATGGCTAAAAAAGTGTAGTAAATTATGTTTTGCTGCATTCAGTTTAGAGCCAAGACGCCATTTTGTCGTTGGCAACAATCCTTTCGTAAGAGTCTCTTTCCACAATTATTTCAGCATCATCTCCCTTTAGAAGCACCACACTTGGAATTGAAAGACGGTTATAATTGCTGGACATGGAGTAGTTGTAGGCTCCCGTGTTTAAAACCGCAAGTATGTCGCCGCTTTCGCATTTAGGAAGAAGTATATCCTTTATTAGTGTATCTGTTTCACAACATTTGCCGCTAACCGTCACCAGCTCAGTTGCCTCTTCGTTTGCCTTGTTGGCTATTATCGCATTATACACTGCATTGTAGAGGGCAGGTCGAGGGTTGTCTGCCATGCCTCCATCCACACTTATATATTTCCTTATAAAGGGAATTTCTTTAATTGTGCCTATGGTATAAAGGGTTATTCCTGCCGGCCCCACAATGAATCTGCCTGGTTCAACTATGATTTTAGGCTTTTTCATATCAAGCTCTGTGCACTGGCTTTCGAGGGTTGATGCTATGTAGGAGGCAAATTCATCAAGATCAAAAACAGGATCAGCACTAAGATGATTTATGCCAAAGCCACCGCCTAAATTCAACTCTTTAAGCTCCACTCCCATTTCTTTAATATTGTACATCATTTCCAACATTGCATTAAGGGCTATTTGGTATGGCTTCGGGGAATAAATCTGTGAGCCAATGTGGCAGTGAAGACCTGTTAGGTTAAGATTTTCAGAATCAATCACCATTTTTGCTGCCCTTGCTCCCATGCTAATGGGTATGCCGAATTTAGAGTCAATTCTGCCGGTTTGAATGTATTCATGGGTGTGGGCCTCAACTCCAGGGGTAAGACGTAAATGAACCTTTGGTGTTTTGCCCATGGATTTTGCAATTTTATTAAGAAGAGCAATCTCGCTGAGGCTGTCAATGGTGATTATACCCACCTCTGCTTCAAGAGCCTCTCTAATTTCCCTCTCAGACTTATTTGAACCATGCATGGTTATGTTTTGAGGATCAAACCCAGCTGATAAGGCTGTGTAGAGTTCTCCTCCTGATACCACATCCAGGCATATACCCTCTTGTTGCACAATTTTACACATGGCTTTATTTAGGAAGGCTTTGCCCGCATAGTTAATGCTGTAGTCGATGTTATTTTTCTCAAAGGCGCATTTAATGCTTCTAATGGCGTTTTCGATTATATCTTGACTGATGACATATAATGGGGTTCCAAATTTGTTAGCAAGCTCCACTGTGTCGTGACCGCTGAATATGAAGTGGTTTGTGCTCATTGATTCACCCTCCTAAACTAAATTGTATTTATCTTATTAGTATATCAATTTTAGCTGATAATGCGAAAAGAAATGGGAAAATTAATTAAATAGCAAATTTGTTGGTTATTTTTTTACACCAACTTTCGCTGTGGAACTTACTTTGCGGACCAACTATTTATTTTCATAACCCGCGAATTTAATTACTGCAAATGAAGCATATATGTTATAATGAAACGTAAAGCTAATTCTAAATGTGCTATCAGGGAGGATATGCAATGAATACTGCTATAGTTGGAGTCAACTGGGGCGATGAAGGAAAGGGCCGCATGGTGGATTTACTCAGCGGCGAATATGATTATGTTGTGCGTTATCAGGGTGGCAACAATGCGGGGCACACTGTTGTTAATGATAAGGGCGAATTTAAATTGAATCTCTTGCCTTCTGGGATTTTCCGTGAGAACACTGTGAATGTTATGGGCAGTGGAATGGTGATTGATTTGAAACATTTGTGCAACGAAATTGGGAATCTTCGTTCCAAGGGAATAAAAATTACATCTGAAAACCTTAAAATAAGTGACAAAGCAGTAATTTGCATGCCATACCATGTGACGCAGGACGGCTTGGAAGAGGGCCGCCTGGGAGATATGAAATTTGGCTCCACTCAAAGGGGCATTGCACCTGTGTATGGAGATAAATATTTAAAGAAAACCATGAAAATGGGGGATCTTATTTCCGGAGTTGATTATTCAGAGCGCTTAAAGGGCCTTGTGGATTATAAAAATATGATTTTCAAGGCATATGGAGCTGATGAAATCGATTTTGAGGAAATGAAAAAATGGCTTGAGGAATATGGCTCATTTGCGGCAGAATTTATAACCGACACAGGTAAGGTGCTCATGGATGCCGACAGGGCAGGAAAGAAAATTCTCTTTGAGGCGCAGCTGGGTGCTTTAAGAGATATTGATTTCGGAATTTATCCCTTCACTTCATCCTCTAACTCCATCGCTGCATATGCTCCAATTGGCTGTGGTGCGCCTTCCTTGAAGGTGGATAGTGTTGTGGGGATTGTTAAGGCTTATTCTTCCTGTGTTGGCGAAGGGGCCTTTGTTTCAGAGTTATTTGGAGATGAAGCTAAAACCTTAAGGGATGCAGGAGGCGAATATGGCGCTGCCACAGGACGCCCCAGAAGAGTTGGTGCCTTTGATATTCCAGCCACAAAATATGGCGTTGAAGTGCAGGGTGCAACAGAGATTGCCCTAACCAAAATTGATGTGCTTTCTATTTACGATAAAATACCGGTTTGCACAAAATATGAGCTTAGGGGAGAGGTGATTGATTACTTCCCATACCCATCTCTGGCAGATGAATGCAAGCCTATAATTGAATATATGCCGGGCTGGAAATGTGATATATCCTCTGCAAGAAAATGGGAGGACTTGCCGATAGAGGCTCAAAACTATATAAACATGATAGAGGAAAATATTGGTTGTAAAATTACCTATGTTTCTGTGGGGGCAAAGCGAGAAGAGTATTTAGTTAAATAAACATATATAAATAAGGCGTGGTGTTGATTAGATTAACACCGCGCCTTAAAATTTTAGTGTTTAAATTTTCCCTTTATTTTGTTAAAGGCTGCCCTTATACCCATAGCTAAAAATGTAATCAGCCCGCAGAACATACACAAAAAACCAATGGGAATTAAAAAGAAGTTTTCATGCAATATTCCTGCGGAATCAACATATTCCACCGACAGCCCCTTTATAACTAACAGCCCAATGCCGATTAAAATCAATGCTCCTCCTACTATTGAAGAAACCATATTATATTTTGCTCTTTTGTTTTCGCTTCCATCGTCAATAATTTTCTTTGTCATATTATTGCTTTGGCTGCCCCCCCTTATTAGTTCATCTAAAGATATTCCGAACGCATCAGAAATTAAAATCAGCATTTCTATATCCGGCAGATTTTTGTTGTTCTCCCAGTTGGAAATAGCCTGTCTTGTTACATTCAATTTTGCAGCAAACTGCTCTTGGGTTAAACCTGCATTTTCACGAATGCCCTTTATTTTTTCTCCAAAATTCATATATGTCCTTCCTTGATACAGCCACATTTTACACACTTATGTATATTTAATCAAGCAAGAGAGTCTTGCATATGAAAAAATAATGGCAACAGTCTCTTTCTTTACAACGATTTTTACGCGCTATATCCCCCAAACCTTGACTTAAAGGCATATTCAAACTATAATATTATCGCTAAAAAAAATACTGGAGACACGATATGGCAGATAAAGAAGTTTTATTAACTAAAGACGGTTATTATGAATTGCAGGAACGTCTTGAATATTTAAAAACCACCAGGCGTCATGAGATAGCTGAAAAAATAAAGGCAGCAAGAGAATATGGCGACCTTAGTGAAAATGCAGAGTATGATGAGGCAAAAACCGAGCAGGGCTTCATTGAAGGCGAGATTATGGAGTTGGAATATAAAATTAAAAACGCCATAATCATTGATGATAAAAAATCACCAAAGGGTGTGGTGAGCGCCGGAAGTAAGGTTAAAATACTTGATATCGATATGGACGAAGAGCTGGAATATACCATTGTGGGAAGTGATGAGGCTGACTTGGATGCCAAGAGGATATCAAACGAATCGCCTGTTGGAAAGGCTCTTATTGGCAGAAGAGTTAATGAAGATGTGACTGTTCATGCACCAGGCGGAGATTTTACTGTTAGAATATTATCGGTTAAGTAGGAATAGAAAATGAGTGATTATTACGACAATCTTCCTGAGGTTATAAAGGTAAAGGTAGATAAATATATAAAGCTGCGTGATGCTGGCAAGGACCCCTTCACACAGGTCAAGTTTGACAGAAATGCCTATGCAAAGGACATTCTTGATGAATTTGACAAATATGACGGCAAAGAAGTGTCTATTGCTGGACGTATTATGGCAAAACGTGGCCAAGGCAAAGTGGCTTTCTTTGACTTACAGGATGCTAAGGGACGAATTCAGCTTTTTAATAAAAAGGACATCCTGGGAGATGATTACGAAAACATTCTCAACTACGACATAGGGGATATAGTTGGCGTTTGCGGAGAGGTGTTTAAAACACAACGCGGCGAGGTTTCTATTAGAGTTGCTAAAATGACCTTGCTTTCAAAGTCGATTCAGGTGCTCCCTGAAAAATTTCACGGCTTGAAGGACCCGGAGCTGCGTTATCGCCAAAGATATGTGGATCTTATTATGAACCCTGAGGTGAAGGAAACCTTTGTGACAAGAGCTAAAATTGTGAAATCCATAAGAGAGTTTATGGACAATCGCGGCTTTATGGAGGTTGAAACACCCGTTTTAGCCACACTCGCTGGGGGAGCCAACGCTCGCCCATTTGTGACACATCACAATTCCCTGGGAATTCCAATGTATATGAGAATTGCAACAGAGCTGCCACTTAAGAGACTTATTGTGGGCGGATTTGATAAGGTTTATGAAATAGGCAGACAGTTCCGCAATGAAGGAATGGATGCCACCCATAACCCTGAGTTCACCAGCATGGAGAGCTACGAAGCCTACACTGACTATAATGGTGTTATGCAAATGACTGAATCACTTTTAAGCAGCGTGTGCGAAAAGGTTAGAGGAAGCCTTGAAATTGAATATAACGGCACCCTTGTGAATATGCAAACTCCTTTTAAGCGAGCAAAAATGGTGGAGCTTGTGGCAGAATACACAGGAATAGATTTTGACTCCATTACAGATGCGGCGGAGGCTAAGAAATTGGCTGAAGAAAAGGGCTTGAAAGTTGAAGATGGATGGGGTGTTGGAAAAATTATCAATGAAATGTTTGAAACTTTTGTGGAGGATAATCTCATCCAACCGATTTTTGTTACAAATCACCCAACAGAGGTTTCTCCTTTGGCGAAAAGATGCCCTGAAGATGGCAGATATACCGAACGATTTGAGCTTTATATTTGCGGAAAAGAATATGCCAACGGCTTTAGTGAGTTAAATGACCCCTTCGACCAAAGAAAGCGTTTTGAGGCTCAGAGTGCGGCAAAGGAAGCTGGAGATGATGAAGCGCACCCTTATGATGCAGACTTCATTAATGCCCTTGAAGTCGGTCTTCCTCCAACGGGTGGCGTTGGGGTAGGAATTGACCGTTTCGTTATGTTGCTAACTGGTGAAACATCCATAAGGGACGTAATTCTCTTCCCGACAATGAAACCCCTTGACTCCGAAAAGAGTGTTGCAAAACCCATAGAGGCCGTTCCTTCGGAGAGTTTGGCTGCAGAAAAAATTGATTTTTCAAATGTGCAAATCGAGCCGCTCTTCTCCGATTTCGTTGATTTTGATACCTTCTCAAAGAGCGATTTCAGAGCCGTAAAGGTGCTTGCCTGCGAGGCTGTGC
>CAVEWD010000024.1:0-11559 GCA_963619195.1 bacterium
CCTTTGCACCCAGACTCAACCTAAATATGAAATAACATAAGAACTCATAATTCCCCAGATGGGGACGGAAACATAGCGGAATTTATTCCGCTAAAATCTGTTTTTATATAAGAACTCATAATTCCCCAGATGGGGACGGAAACGCGTTTACACGGCGATTAAACCGTTTTTTAACAGCAAATAAGAACTCATAATTCCCCAGATGGGGACGGAAACTTCGAGTAGGTTACTCTCCCTACTCCACTCGGCACTATAAGAACTCATAATTCCCTTTAGGGGTCGGCGACGTAAAAAAGCTAGATGTATAAGGAGGTTGCCATGAGCTATCTGTATATATGTGAACAGGGAGCGGTTGTTGGTTATGAGGGATGTCGTTTTCAGGTGAAACAAAAGGACGGCCTTCTAAGAAGCATTCCTGCGGAAACTCTGGAGGCAATTCAAATTTTTGGCAGGGTGCAGCTAACCACTCAATGCATTAAGGAATGCCTGCAGCGTGGAATTAGCGTGGTGTTTTATTCTGCCAATGGAGCCTATTTCGGCAGGCTTGTTTCCACAAACCACGTAAATGTTGCGCGGCAGCGCCTGCAGGCTGCTCTGAGTGATGATTTTAAAATTGAAGTTTCTAAAAATATCATTAATGCCAAAATTCAAAACCAGGTTGTAATCCTTAGGCGTTATGCCCGTTACCGCCAGTACGACCCTGCAGCAGATATTAACCAAATGCTAAATCTTTGCCATAAGCTGCCACAGTGCAGCTCAATTGAGGAAATTATGGGCTATGAAGGTGCCGCTGCCCGATGCTATTTCTCAGCCCTTGGCAATTTAATCGACCCTGCTTTTCGCTTTACTAAACGCACTAGACGCCCACCCCAGGACCCCTTCAATTCCATGCTAAGCCTTGGCTATTCCATCATATTAAATGAAATTTATGGTAAAATAGAAAGCAAGGGCTTAAACCCCTATTTTGGGGTTTTGCATCAAGACCATGAAAAGCACCCAACCCTTGCCAGCGACTTAATGGAGGAGTGGCGCCCAATATTGGTGGACTCCCTTGCCTTAAGCCTCTTAAATGGGCATGAAATAGCCCCGGAGGAATTTTATAAAGACGAATCGGCAGACGGCGTTTACCTAACAAAGCAGGCCTTTAAAACCTACCTTTCTAAGCTGGAAGAAAAATTCCATGCCAATAGCAAATACGTGCCCTATGTTGACTATGCTGTCAGCTTCCGCAGGGCAATGGATCTGCAAATACAACAGCTTTGTTATGCCATTGAAAAAAACGACCCGGCATTATATATCCCTGTGCGAATTAGGTGATGAAAATGGAAAATTATTTTTGGAACACCCAGGAGAAGGCCTATTCAAAAAAGATTTTTGTTTTGATAATTTACGATATTGTTAACAACAAACGAAGAACAAAATTTGCAAAAATGATGAACGGTTATGGCTATCGTGTGCAAAAATCCGCCTTTGAAGCTCTGTTGGAGGAGGCGCAGCTGCGCAATTTATCAAAGGAAATCCCCCACTATATGAACCCTGAGGAGGACAGTGTGCGTGTTTATCGAATGTCCGGTTCTGGCGAGGTTATGCTCTTTGGGCTTAACACTAAGGTTGAAGCGGAGGATGTTATTTTTATATAAATAATTTTGAGGAGAACCCATGAACAAAACAATTCTTTTTTCACCCGTTGGCGGCACAGACCCAATTTCCAGCACCAATTTTCGCGATGGATCCATGCTGCACATTTGCCGCTGCTACAAGCCGGATATGGTTTATCTTTATATGTCCGGTGAAATATTGCAGTTCCAAAAGCAGGACAACCGCTATACTTATTGTTTAGATAGGCTCGGCGAAAGGCTTGCTCACCACTTTGAATATGAAATCATTGAGCGCCCCGACATGAAAAATGTGCAGGAGTTCGACCCCTTCTACAGCGAATTTCGCCAAATTATATTTCGCATTTTAAAAAATATGGATGATTCCGACACTCTCTTAATGAACATTTCCTCCGGCACCCCTGCCATGAAAAGCGCTCTCTTGGTGCTGAAAACTCTGGGTGAATTTTCCTGCAAGGCTGTGCAGGTTTCCACACCGGATGCCGCAATGAACTCTCATGAGGGGCATGCGGCCCATAAGGAATATGATCTTGAGGATATGTGGGGGTTAAACGATGATAATTTAGACGATTTTCCCAACCGCTGTTCTGAGGTTAAGTGCCCCACTCTCACTCAAATACAGCAGGAAGGTTACATTCGAAAGCTTCTTGATGAATATGACTATGCCGCAGCATATGAAATTGCAAAATTGCTGCCCTGCGATTTAACCGCAAATTATATTGAATTAATTAAAATGGCATCTCGCCGCGCGTTGCTGGATTTTTCCGGCGTGGATAAAATTCTTCAGAAGGATACCCGTTTCGCTCTGCCGGTAAAATCTTCTGAAGAAAGAAAGCTGTTTGAATATGCTCTAAACCTGAATCTTAAACTTTGCCGTTGTGAATATGCAGATTTTATACGCGGCATCACACCGCTCTTGTTTGATTTATATGAAAGAATCTTAAGTAGGCATGCAAAAATTAAATTGGGCGATTATTGCACCACCGACTCCAACGGAAAGCGCCAGTGGTCAGCAGAAAAACTTCAAGACACTGGGGTTCTTAAGGCACTCCAGTATGAATACCCTCAATTCCGTTTTGGCGATGTGAGCTCTGCTCATTTAGAGGTGCTTATTGTGTCTAAAGATTCTCCTTTTGCCTCTGATTTTTCCTCTGATGTTAAACAGGTGGTGGAAAGTTTGCGTTCAGTGGAGGGGAAACTGCGCAATATTGCCGCTCATCAAATTATTTCAATTACCGAAGAAACAATCAAAAAAAACACCGGATTTACCGGCAATGAAATTATGAGTGATATTAAACAAGCCTTTATATTTGCAGGGTTTCTCATTAAGAAGGAATATTGGAATTCTTATGATTATATGAACAAAGTTATAATAGATGAAATGACAAGAAATTAAATTCCATTCATTTATGGTTTATGAATAAGATAAATTTAGGCCGTTGTGCGTAAATCAGAACGGCCCATAGTAGCATGTTGCACTAATTCAAAACTCAATCCCCCTTCTTGCAGCCACACCGCTGTCATAGGGGTGTTTTCTTTTTACCATTTCAGAAATATAATCTGCGCATTCCAACATCCATTTCACCGGGTTGTGCCCTGTGATAACAAGCTCTAAGGCTTGAGGTTTATTTTTTATGAAATTCTCCAATAGGTCCTTGTCAAGCATTCCCAGCTGGTAGGCATCCATAACCTCATCTAAAATCAGCAAATCGCACTTATCCTCCCTCACCAAGCCTATGGCGTTTTTAAGATTTTGGTTGTGTATGTCAGAGGTTTTTAATAGCTCATTTTCCGACATAGAATTTGTAAAATTGTCGTAAGCTTGGCCTCTTATCACGGTTATTCCATCGTTTTTAGAAAGCTGCAGCACCTCTCCGCTTATCATATTTTTTAAAAACTGCACCAAAACTACCTGCTTGCCGTAACCGGCTGCCCTTATTGCAAGGCCTAAGGCTGCGGTGGTTTTCCCTTTCCCATAGCCATAATAAATATGAATTAAACCTTTTTCCATTTTCCTTCTCCTTTGCAAAACAAAACGGTTTCCCCTAAACAAAAGGGAAAACCGTATACAAACAAACATTTCGCTTTGGCGTTCCTTGTCGCTTAAGGGAGATCATCATATATAGCCAAAATATCCTGACTTTGGAGGCTTTTTAGCAGTGGCCTTCTCGGGTTTCCCCAATGGCACGCTGCGCCTTTTTCCCTTACAGTAGCAAAGAAACTGTGTCGGATTCTCACCGACTTCCTTTGGTCTATATATTGTTTATTATATTTTAAATATACATTATCTAGTTATAATTTTCAATAGTAATTGAAATGTTTATTCATGAAATATCAGTTCATGCAGTAAATTCACCGCCTGTTGGGCACATTCAGACTTCACCAAAAGTGATATTGTTTTATTGGAGTCCGAGGTTTGGAAAACCTCAATGCTGTGAGAATATAAGGAAGCAATCATTTTTGCCATAACCCCGGGTATTCCGTGGATTTGCTCTCCCATAGCAGTTACCTTTGAGAAGCCATCTTGGAATGTATAATCCATGTTAAGCTTTTCCATAATCTCTGAAAGACCGGTTAAATCAGACTTAGCTATAATAAACACGCTATTGTTCATGGAAATGTTTATCATATCGATGCTTATGCCTGCCTTAGCCAATTCTGTGAGCATTTTATCCTGCTGAGAAATATCATCGCAGCTTGCCTTAATCTGCACGCAAGAGGAAAGGCTTGTGACCGCATTGAATATCTTGCTTTCTGACACATTTTTCTTTATTACGGTATGATCAGAGTCTCGGGATTTATTCACGTTTATAATATCTATTTCAATGTTGGCCTTTTTTGCATATTCAACTGCCCTTGGATGAATAACCTTTGCGCCTGAGGAAGCTAAAAGGAAAACATCGTTATATTCCACCTCTTCGAAAATTTCAGCCTCGCTCACCACATTTGGGTCAGCGCTCATTATGCCGTCCACATCAGTGTATATTTCTATTTTTTCAGCCACAAGAGCTGCTCCCAAGGCTGTGGCGGAGGTGTCGCTGCCTCCTCTGCCCAGGGTTGTCGTGTCGCCCTGCTTTGTTACACCCTGAAATCCTGCCACAATAGGAATTTTACCTTCCTCCACCAGCTTGAGAATCCGCTTTGTGTCAATGTTAATTATATCAGCGCTGCCGAAGTTATCATCTGTGGTAATTCCCGCTTGAGCTCCGCTTAGGGGCACAGCAGATAACCCCGCCTTATTTAGAGTTGCTGCCACCACAACTGTGGAGAGAATTTCGCCACAGGAAATGAGCATATCTAAGGCTCTTTTATCAACATTTTCAGCCTCAACCAGAGAAAGAAGGGTGTCTGTGGCATAAGATGCGGGGTATCTTCCCATGGCTGAAACCACAATTACAGGGGATGAACCCTTTTTAATTGCGTCTTTAGCATTTTCAACGATACGCTCCCGTCTTTGCTCAGTGTTTACGCTGGTTCCTCCGTATTTTTGCACAATTATTCCCATGATAAATTCCTCCTTTCATGGTGTAACAAAATAATGTAGTTTATTTTAACCAATATATTTTTTCACCCCGTATTTTGGTTATACGGGGTGAAGGTAATCATTTATAATTTTCCGCTGTGGCCAAAACCGCCTTCTCCTCGCTGGGTGTCGTCGAGAACATCGCAGGGGATGAAGTTTGCCAAGGAATATGCGCTTATTACCATTTGAGCAATTTTTTCACCAGGCTGTATTATGTAGTCGCTGGATGAAATATTTGCAAGAATTACACAAATTTCTCCTCTATAGTCGCAATCAATGGTGCCTACTCCATTTGCCACCACAACTCCATATTTTAAGCTAAGTCCGCTGCGGGAGCGAATTTGAGCTTCATATCCCATGGGCAGTTCAATGAATAGTCCCGTAGGAATTGCTGCACGTTCACCTGCCTTTAAGCAATAAGGTGCAGCTAAGTTTGCCCTTAAGTCACATCCGGAGGAGCCTGTGGTAGCATATTCCGGAAGAGGATTCGCTGATTTGTTGATAATTTTTATATTTACTTTATCCATCAGCCTTAATGCCTATTTGTTGCCTTTGTTGTCCTTGTGGTTGAAGGAGCGTTTTTTGTCAGGGCGTGAAGATTTTTTCTCGTCGTCATCTCCCCCGGGCAGAAGAGCTTTTCTTGAAAGATTGAGGCGTCCTTGTTTATCTATTTCCACAACCTTAACTTCAAGCTCATCTCCGATGCTAACAACATCCTCCACCTTTTCAACTCTCTGGGTGGAAAGCTTAGATATGTGCACAAGTCCTTCTCTGCCGTTTGGCAATTCCACAAAGGCACCTATGTTCATTATTCTGGTTACCTTGCCTGTGAAGATATCTCCAACCTGTATATCTCTGACAATATTTTCAATTTTCTTTTGTGCCGCTAAGCCGCCATTGGCATCTACTGAAGCAATATATACTGTGCCATCCTCTTCGATGTCAATTTTGACGCCTGTTTCGTCAATTATTTTATTTATAACCTTTCCGCCTGAACCAATGACTTCACGGATCTTATCCACAGGAATTGTCATTTTAATTATTCTTGGCGCATACTCGGAAACTTCGCTCCTTGGCTTGTCAATGCAGGCGAGCATCTTATTTAAAATAAAGAGTCTGCCTTCTTTTGCCTGCTTGAGAGCTTGGGTTAAAATTTTCTCATCAATTCCGTGGATTTTTATATCCATTTGAATTGCGGTAATGCCCTCTGCTGTGCCGGCAACCTTGAAGTCCATATCGCCATAGAAGTCTTCCATACCCTGAATATCGGTTAAAACTGTAACTCCGCTATCTTCCTTGATTAATCCCATTGCAATGCCTGCCACAGGAGCTTTAATTGGAACACCGGCATCCATAAGGCTTAAGGTGCTGCCGCAAACGCTCGCTTGTGAAGTGGAGCCATTGGAGCTTAAAACCTCAGAAACTACTCTTATGGTGTATGGGAAATCTTCATTAGCGGGAATAACCGGTTCCAGCGCTCTTTCAGCCAAGGCACCATGGCCAATTTCACGTCTGCCTGGGCCTCTCATTGCACCGGTTTCACCAACTGAATATGGTGGGAAGTTATATTGATGCATATATCTCTTGGATTCCTCTTCAGTGAGGCCATCAAGAATTTGTTCTTCTCTTAATGCACCTAGGGTAACCACTGACATAACCTGGGTGAGACCTCTTGTGAATACGCCGCTGCCGTGAACTCTCTTGAGTTTCCCAACCTCGCAGGTTATCGGGCGGATATCTGTAACGCCTCTTCCGTCAGGACGAATGCCTTCCTCGGAAATTTTCTTTCTCACAATCCCTTTAAGAATCTTTGTGGTTATATCAATCATATCCTGCTTATTTTCAGGGAACTGTGGTAAGTATTTATCAATTATAGCCTCTTGAGCGGCGCTTACTTTTTCATCTCTCTTAAGCTTATCTGTTTCTTTGAGAGCCTCTGTGAGTAGCTCAAAAGCTTCATTGTGTATTGCCTTGTCAACTTCTTCGGAAGGTCTGTAGTAGGGTATGTCACTTTTTGGCTTTCCTACCGCAGCAATTATTTCTTCTTGGAAGGCAACCAATTTCTTTATCTCTTCATGGGCAGTGAGGATTGCCTTTATCATAACATCTTCCGTAACCACATTTGCCCCAGCTTCCACCATAAGCACAGCTTCCTTTGTGCCCGCAACTGTGAGGTTTAAGTCGCTGTTGGCTCTTTGCTCGCTGGTGGGGTTCACAACAAGCTCTCCGTTAACCAACCCCATATTCACTGCACCCACTGGGCCATCAAAGGGGATATCTGAAATACAAAGAGCAATGGATGAGCCTATGAGGGCTGTTATTTCCGGTAGGTTGTCATATTCAACGCTCATCACTGTAGCTACAACCTGAACATCATTTCTGAAGCCTTTATCAAAAAGTGGTCTTAAGGGTCTATCAATTAGTCTTGCGCTAAGAGTGGCCTTGTCACTGGCTTTACCTTCTCTTCTTAAAAATCCTCCCGGGATTTTACCAACTGCATAAAGCTTTTCTTCGTAGTTAACGCTAAGCGGGAAGAAGTCTATTCCTTCCTTCGGTTCCTTTGACATACATGCAGTTACCAAAACGCTGGTGTCGCCATAGGATATAAACACCGAGCCGTTGGCTAACTGTGCCAGTTCACCTGTTTCTACACATAGAGGTCTTCCGGCAAAATCTGTCTTAAATACTTGTTTCAATTTTTCCTCCTGATTCCTTAAAAAGAGGCTTCCGTAACCTTTGTACGGGCATTTTTTTAAGTTTTTTAAATTAACCTCTATAGTTTAGCACATAATATAGGCCAATTAAACAAAATTGACATTTTTTTATTTTGATTTAGGCTGCGAAAGAGCGTTTGTAATATTTGATTGACTCAATGTATTCCATTGGATATAATTAAAATATAGTACAGCAAGTAAATTTAAAAATATAAGGTATCAAAGCGCAATGTGCCAACAAATTATGGAGGAGAAACTTATGGCGGAAATTACACTCACGACTAAAAACTTTGATGAAGAGGTTTTAAATTCGGACAAACCGGTTTTGGTGGACTTTTGGGCGCCATGGTGCGGCCCGTGCAGAAATCTCTCTCCAATTATAGAGGAAATAGCAAATGAAAGAGAAGCTACTCTGAAGGTGGGTAAAATTAATGTAGATGAGCAGGTTGAGCTGGCCAGAAGATTTGGCGTTATGAGCATACCAACCGTGATGATATTCAAAAATGGACAGCTTGTTTCCACCTCAGTGGGATTTCGTCCAAAACGTGAAATTGAAGCTTTGCTAGACTAGTAGAGCTGTTTTTACACTTCATAAGCGGTAATAAAGGGTTGCATTATACTCAGATGCAGCCCTTTAGTTCACTTTAGCAATAAGGCCTGTGTCCCTTGCGTTCATAGCCAGTTCAGTGCGGTTTCTAAAGCCGGTTTTGCTGAGCATTGTTTTTATGTATTGCCTTACGGTGTTTGTGCTAAAGCCGGTTATTTCAGCTATTTCTTCATTAGTTTCACCCTTTGTGAGCTCCCTTAAAATCATCAGCTCGCTTTCTGTAAGTTCGCAGCTTAAAACCTCTCCTATGCGAACATTGGGGCTGGAGTTTGGGTAGATGGACTCTCCCCTCATGGTTCTATCCATCACATCAAGTATTTCAGCTTCTTCGCTTTCCTTATACCAAAAGCTATCCACTCCTATATAGCGGGCTCTGTCTATATAAGCGTAATCCGCCATGGATGTTACAATTATTATTTTAATGTTCGGATATTTTTTCTTTATTCTGGCTGCGGCATCCAAACCACTTTCATTCATTGCCGTGCACACATCCATTAAAATCAGATCGATATCATTTTTTATGCAGTAAACATCGGCTAAACCTGCATTGTCAATCGAATAAACCAGATTATAATTATCACTATTTTGAATATACATTTCAAAGAGCCTTCTGTGCATAAGCTGGTCTTCTACAATCATAACATTTACCATATGGTATCCTCGCTTTGCTTTAACAGTTTTAAACTCAAACAAAATTTTGGAAATATTTTAATTTGCATACTCCCGCCAGATTCTTCCACAGCTTTACGCAGTGATGCCAGCCCTCCACTTTCGGTTATTGGCCCTTCTGGAAGCTCTCCATCGTTTGTTAAACTCACCAACACAGCAACTTGCCCTTCACTGATTTCAATAAACAGGGAATCAGCCTTTGCGTGCTTTACGGCATTGGTTATACATTCTCTTGCGGCGAAGAGAATAAGGGAGGATATTTCGTTATTTTCAGGCAAATCCCCTTGTATATAAACGCTTATTCCTACAGCATTGGCAGCGTTGATTATGCTTTGCATTACATTGTTTTTGTAAATTTCTTCTTCATCAGAACCATATTTTAAAGCCGCCACACATTTATGCCATCGTCCTATAATGCTGTTTATGTTTCCCTCATTTTCCAAAAGCAGCTTTCTTGTGGCCAGAAGTGTTTGCCCTAACTCATTATGGATTGAAAGCTTCATTGAGAGAATTTCTTCTTCCCTTATTATTTCATTAACATGGTCTCCGTAATGTTTAAGCCTTAAATTCAACTCCTGCATGGTTTTGTTTTCGTTGAGAAGTCTTTCGCTGTAGTGGTACAGCTCCATGGTGTCGGTGGCTAATATTTGGTATACGTTCATATTTTTTGATTTTAAAACTGTTTTTGAAAATGTGTATATATCGCCATTTTCAAATTCCAACACTGGATGCTTGCCATTTTGACGAAGCCTTACGCCACTTTCATTGGGAGGGTTTTTAATTGCCTTCCAGAAATCCTTCGTATTTTGAATGTAATTTCCGCACAATCTTGTAGATATATCATACATTTTTCGATTCACCAAGATAGGCAGCCCGTTCATTTCGGCAAAGCACATTCCTATAGGAATATCATCGATGCTTTCTTTAATTGAAAATGGAGTTATAGTGTTGTGGTAGCTTTTGTTATGCAAATATATTGCAAATGCGCTAAGCATAATTCCTGTTATTGCAAAGCCAATTATAGCAGCTTCAGGCAGTGATGCTGCAAAGGAGCAAGCATATGACATTTGCTTATTCAGACTTAAATGATGAGTGGCATCTGATAAAAGCACAAAAGCTGGAAATGCTATAACAAATATTGGCATTACAGCAGCGGCATATTTAAGTTTAAATCTTCTTTCAATTGAGGCTGCAAAAAGGCTCATGGGCATAAAAACAGCAATTATGAGCAAAAACAAAGTTATAAAGCGCATTAAGGGGGTGGTTTGTGTAAAGCTTGTTGTCATTTCGCCTCCTCCTTTTTAACTTTAAGCTTCATGTATAATGTGGAATCTTCCCAATTAAGGGAAAGTTCATCCTTAAAATATTTCATATAAGTTTCGTAGCTTGAATATGCAGTTTTTGTGGTGGAAATCTCCGAATATATCACAATTTTTTCATTGGTTTCCCAAATACGGAATATTATGGCTTCAATCAATTTATAATTTTCTTTAATGATTGCAGCAAACAGGTCGTAGGCCATCAACAATTTTTTTGCTGCAACATAGCTATTTGAAGTGACTTCCAAAAGACAGCTTACATTATTAAGATTTAGCTTCATATTCTCCATTGTTTCCCTCACTGAATATTCCAGCTCGTTTATGGGGAGGGTTTGATTTGATTCACTTAACAATATTAAATTTGACCTTCGCTTTATATATGCCCCAAGAGTACATATTTCGCCTAATAGAGCAGAGGAATCTTTTTCTTTTTGAACTTTCTTTAATAACCTATCCAGCTCATCAAACTGCGGTGCCAACTCCTTGTCTATTTTATCATATAGCTTTGTTTCCACTTCAATTTGAGCCTCATGCTTTTTGAGTTTGAGCTCTGCCTGCAAAATTTCATTGGTCTCAGACATTCTTTCCCTAATTTCAATTAGACGTTCAAGCTTTTTGTTTACTTCAGAAACATCCTCTACCCAAACCACCTTGCCGCCGTTGATTTTTCTCACCCTGATGCGTTTATCAGAATTTGTTTCTATAACTCCGCTATCTATTTGGGAAATTTCTTCCATGGGAAGGTTAAATGGTATTGTGGATTCATATACAATTTTCCCATTGTCATCTATGGTTTTAGCGGCTATGGTTGAGGCCTTGAACAGCTCTATGTAGTTGGTGTTTGACGGAACTAAGCCACATTGTATAAGAGTTTCCCACAAAAACATCTCCATTAAGCACAATACCACGGTTACATCATCGAAATATGTGAGGATTGGTTTAAGGTTTGTAATGTATATTATTGAATATATAATTCCTAAGATAAGTATGGATATAGGCAGCGATATGAATTTTTTTATTTTTGTTATGCTGCATTTTAAAAATACAACCACAAGGGAGGCCAAAACCACCAACGATGAAAAAATTAATATAATGTAGTAAACTACTCCAT
>CAVEWD010000025.1:0-6549 GCA_963619195.1 bacterium
ATATAAATTTAATTAAGAATTTGTTATCATTGCAATGGCAATTTTGTTATAATCATTAATATATTCCAGTTTCGGAGGATGAAATGAAAAAATTAAAGGTAATATCTGTCCTTCTTATATTAATAACCCTTCTCACCAGCTGTGGAGCCTATAAGGAGCACTCCACAAAGCCAAAAACACTAATTGGAGAGTGGGTGTTAGACAGTGGATACAAAAACACTCACCATCTGGACACCCCAACTGCGGAAATGGTGATAAATGAAGACTATACCGGCACCTACACCGAGGAAGTTGCCCAAACCGTGGTGAATGAACAGGGTGAAACAGTGCCGCAAACCAAGGTGGATGAAGAGGGTGAAACCCAAATTGTTACAGAAAAGGAAACAACAAAGATTTCCGTGGCAGATGAGGGAAATGGGCAGATAACCATAACAAAGGATGGCAAGGCCACCACATATCGCTTCAATGTGGATGAAGATGCAGGAAACCTGCATTTATGGGAAGAAAAAGATGGAGATGAATATCACTATATATTCATAAATAAAGAAGTATATTAAAATTTAAATTTTAAACCATCACGCCGGTGCATAAAGCACCGGTGTTTTTCTTTAGAAAAAAGCCTCGGGGTTAACCGAGGCCAAAAGTTCAACTTTTAATTATTTAACATATGCATACTGGAGATACCAATATCCATAAGGGCTGTGCCATACACCCTGGAGATTGTCGCTCTGGAGCCAGAAGTCATTGTAGTATGCAACAGGAATGCATGCATAGTCTTCCATCATGATCTTTTCAGCATTGTGGAGAGCTTCGAAGTGTGTAGCACTGTCAGCAACCTTTGATGCGTCAAGAGCAGCGTCAAATTCAGGATTGTTGTAGTTACCATCGTTGTTACCGTTGGTTGAATAGAGAAGTTCGATCATGTTTGAAGGATCGTTGTAGTCCATAACCCAACCGTTACGAGCCATTTCATACTCACCAGCACGACGTGTCGGTGTGAATGAAGACCATTCAACGATTTCGATGTTGAGTGTGATACCAAGCTCAGCATAAGCCTGCTGGAGGTATTCAGCAACTGCCTTGTGGTAACCAGAATCATTTGTCATATATGTGATTGTTGGGAAGCCTTCTCCGTTTGGATAGCCTGCTTCAGCGAGTGCTGCCTTAGCTGCTTCGAGGTTAGCTTCGTAATCTTCACTTATATAAGGAACTCCGCCGTTAGCTGCAACAGCATTGTCATAGAATTCGCCTTCATTGTCAGAAACGCTTGGTCCAATGAAGTTGTATGCTGGGGAGTATGTACCCTGCATGATTGTGTTAGCAACGTAATCACGGTCGATTGCAAGGCTGAGAGCCTTACGAACGTTAACATTATTGAAGGGTTCTTTTTCAAGGTTTATGCTGAGGTAGTATGTACCGAGAATCTGATCAACATAGAAGTCACCGCCATCTTCAGCCTTTGTGAGGCTTGGGATTTCTTCTGTAGGAACGTCCTTAATGAGCTGAGCTGTGCCGTTTTGATAAGCTGCATAAGCTGCTGAGGAGTCTTCAAGAAGAAGGAATGTGATTTCTTCTGTTACGATTTTGCTGGAATCCCATCCGCCAACGTAGTTGGGGTTCTTAACGCAAACGATTTTTTCGCTTGGAACCCACTCTTTGATCATGTAAGGTCCGTTGCAGATGTATGTTTCAGGCTGTGTAGCCCATGCATCACCGTTTGTTTCAACTGTTGCCTGCTGAACTGGGCTCATTGTGCCGAAAGCAACGAGCTTGTCAAAGTATGAGCAAGGATAAGAAAGGGTGATTGTGAGGGTTTTGCCGTCTTCGCTAGCAACAACATTGAGAGCGTCAACGTTGCCTGAAGCAATAACATCGTCATAACCTTCAACCATACCAACAACGGTTTCACCATAAGGAGCAGCTGTAGCTGGGTCTGCAATACGCTTTAAAGTATATTCAAAGTCTTTTGCAGTAAGGTCAGTTCCATCTGACCATTTAAGTCCGTCACGCATTGTGAAGGTCCAAACAAGACCATCCGGGCTTACAGTGTAGCTCTCGGCCTGACCAGGTTGAACTGTACCATCTTCATCGATGATGAGAAGAGTTTCAAACAGTGTGATGAGCATGTTGCCGCCATCAACAGCGCTGTTCAAAGCTGGATCCAGTGTTTCGGGGTTAGGTCCGATCTGAACGCAAAGGCCTGTTTCTCCTGATGAGGAACTTCCGCAAGATGCGAATGAAAGACTCATGAGAACAACCAATGCTAAAGCAATGATTTTTTTGCTTTTCATTTTCTTTACCTCCGTAAAATCTCTTATATTCAATGCTTAAAGCAAGGAATATCACAACAATAAATTATTTAATTTGCCCTGTCAATATGATGACAGGCTGCCCAATGCCCCTTGGAAATTTCCTTGAATTCAGGAACCTTTTGAGCGCACATCTCATCTGCGTATGGGCAACGGGTTCTGAAACGGCATCCACTGGGTGGGTTCAATGGGCTTGGCACATCGCCTTGAAGCACAATTCTGTCGGAATTTCTTGCAGTTTTAGGGTCTGCCACAGGAATTGCAGAAATAAGGCTCTTGGTGTAGGGGTGAGCGCTGTGGGATATAATCTCAAAAGAATCAGCAAGCTCCACCAGCTTACCTAAATACATAACTCCAATTCTGTTGGATATATGCTTAACCACGCTTAAATCGTGAGCAATAAACAAATATGTGAGGCCTAAATCCTTCTGAAGATCCTCAAACATATTCACAATTTGCGCCTGAATGGAAACATCCAAAGCTGAAACCGGCTCGTCGCAAACAATAAATTCAGGATTTATTGCCAAAGCACGGGCAATTCCCACCCTCTGACGCTGACCACCAGAAAATTCATGGGAATAACGGTTAGCATGTTCGCTGTTAAGCCCCACCTTTTCAAGGATGTCTATAATCATGTCGTGGCGCTCCTGCTTACTTGAAGAAAGGCCGTGGATATCAATTCCCTCTCCCACTATGTCGCCTATGGTCATCCTCGGGTCAAGGCTGGCATAAGGGTCCTGGAAAACAATTTGCATTTTGCGGCGATACGGCAGCATATCCACTGCAATTTTCTTTCCGTAAATAGCTTCACCCTTCTCGTTGGTTTTAATGGAGCCATCTTCATTTTGGAGAGGACACTTGCCGCTGTCGAAAATAATGTTTCCGTCGTAAATAATTCTGCCATCGGTGGGCTCATAAAGGCGCAGCAAAGTGCGGCCCACTGTGGTTTTCCCGCAGCCGGATTCTCCCACCAAACCAAGGGTTTCACCCTTTTTTATGGCAAAGGAAACATCGTCCACTGCCTGTACATATTTTTTATTTTTACCATAGCCTCCGGCGGGGAAATATTGCTGAAGGTGCTGTATTTCAATAAGGGTTTTTTCGTTACTCAACCTCTTCTCCCTCCGTTTGCTCAAAATCATTTTTGAAATGCAGCCAGCAGTGGCTGTAGTGAGTTTCGCTTAAATCGGTTCTTGGAGGCATCTCCCTAAGGCAAATTTTCATGCAGCTAGCACATCTTGGTGCAAAGGGGCATCCTGCCGGCGGGTTAAGAAGGTCAACCGGCTGTCCTTCAATTGGCACCAGCCTCTCATTTTCCTCCACATTTATTTTCGGAATGGAATTTAAAAGTCCCTTTGTATATTCGTGCCCCGGCTCATAGAAAATTTCATCTGTGGTGCCGTACTCCACAATGTGCCCAGCGTACATAACCGCAATTTTCTCGCACATGCTGGCCACAACGCCAAGGTCGTGGGTTATCATTATAATTCCCATGCCAAGCTTTTCTCTAAGCTGCTGCATAAGTTCAAGAATTTGTGCCTGAATTGTAACATCCAACGCTGTGGTGGGCTCATCTGCAATAAGAAGCTTAGGCTCGCAGGCAAGAGCAATGGCAATCATAACTCTTTGGCGCATGCCGCCTGAAAGCTCGTGAGGGTACTGCTTAAGCCTTTTTTCGGGCTCATTTATTCCCACCAAGGCAAGAAGAGTTTTCGCTCTCTCGCCCACCTCTTCCTTTGTAAGCTCGGTGTGCAGCTTTAAAACCTCTTCAATTTGGTTTCCTATGGTATAAACAGGGTTAAGGCTGGTCATTGGGTCCTGGAAAATAATTGAAACCTCATTTCCCCTGATTTTACTCATTTCCTTTTCTGTCATCTGGTCAATTCGGTGACCATTAAATTCAATGGTGCCCCCAATTAACTTGCCTGGGTAAGCTGTGAGGCCCATAATGGAATAAGCCGTAACAGATTTTCCTGAACCGCTCTCTCCCACAATTCCTAAAACCTCTCCCTCATCCAAACTGAAGGAAACGCCATTTAAGGCCTTAACCTCGCCTGCCGGGGTGAAGAAGGATAAATATTCATCTTTAATTTCCAGAAGTTTTTTTCCCATATTTTCTCCTCCTCATCAGTCCTTAAGCTTGGGGTCGAAGGCATCTCTTAAGCCGTCGCCAAACAGGTTGAACACCAAAATGATTACGCTTATGAGAATTGCCGGAAGTATCAAAAGGTGCGGATATGTGTTCATGCCCTTAACTGCATCTGTGGCAAGGGAGCCCAAAGACGGCATAGGCGCAGCAACACCAAGACCTAAAAAGCTTAGATAGCTTTCGGTGAATATAGCCGATGGAATCTGCAGGGTTGTGGTAACAATAAGGGTGCCAATGCAGTTGGTAAGCAGATGTTTTTTAATTATTCTGCTGTTTTTGGCTCCCAAAGCCTTCGCTGCGGTAACATATTCGGATTCCTTTAAAATCAAAACCTGAGAACGGGTTATTCTGGCCATGCTCACCCAATACAAAAGGGCAAACACCAAAAATATTGCAATAAGATTCGGCCCTAAGGTGTTCATCCAGTCAAAGGCAGGTTTTTCCGCCAACTCCGCCAGTCTTGGTTTTAGAGACATAGCAAGGATTATAATAAGAAGGATATCCGGAATGGTGTAAAGAATATCCGTTATTCTCATCATGATAATGTCGGTCCAACCTCCTGCAAAACCTGCAATAGCGCCATAGGTGGAACCCACTATTAGCACCAGCACTGCACAAACAAGACCAACTGTGAGGCTAACTCTTGCCCCCATCATCAAACGAACGGCAAAGTCTCTTCCCAGCTTATCGGTGCCGCAAATATGAGGGAACACCTTTTCTCCATTGGCAATCTTTTCAAGCTCAGGAGCGCCATATTCAAAGGGAGCGAGATTTTCACAATATTTTATCTGCTGCTCGTAGGAATAGGGCCACACCTCGGGAAGAATGTATGCGAAAATAACAATGAGAAGTATGAACACAAGGCTTACCATTGCTATTTTATTTTTTTTCAAACGGCGAATACCGTCTGCCCAGAAGTTTACGCTTTCACGCATAACAACAAGGCTTTCTTTTTCAGAGGGCAAAGCGGGAGCAAAATCCTCTGGGTTAAGGTGAAGACTTAATGGATTCTTTTTCATAATACTACTCTCACTTCCTCCTATTTAAGCTTAACTCTCGGGTCAATTATCTTATATAAAATATCAACAACAACATTTGCAATTATAACAAGCGTAGCCAGAATAATGGTGGTGCCCATTATCATGGTGTAGTCACGGTTTGTTATGGAAGAAACAAATTCTCTTCCAAGGCCAGGAATAGTGAAGATTTTCTCCACAATAAAGGAACCTGTCATAAGATTGGCAAGCATTGGGCCAACATAGGTAACCACCGGCAAAATTGCATTTCTTAATGCATGCTTAAAAAGGATCTTGAAGTTCGAAACACCCTTTGCCTTAGCCGTGCGAATGTAGTCCTGTCCCATAACATCCAAAAGGCTAGAGCGCATAAGACGGGTAATGTAGGGCGTGGGGTAAAAGGCAAGAGCAATCACCGGCATAATGTAAGAACTTGGCGTGTTAAGGCCAATGGTGGGCAAAATGTTAAGTTTGCTGCCAAAGGTGTAAAGAAGCAACACGCTGACAATAAAGCTCGGTATGGCAATTCCGCAGGTGCCTAAAACGATAATGAAGTTATCCCAGAATTTTCCTCTGTTGTAGGCAGAAACACACCCTAAGGGGATGCCAACCAAAAGAGCCACCGCCACGGCAATGCCGGCCAGCTTGGCAGAGACTGGGAATTTCGAGAAAATAATGTCGTTAACGGTTCTGCCTCTTTGACGAAGGCTAACCCCCATATCTCCCTTTAAAAAATCAGTGATATAGGTTAAATAACGCTGAAGTAGCGGCTTATCCAGACCATATTTAGCCTCCAAAGCTGCCTGTGCCTCTGCACTTATTGATTTTTCAGCCACGAAAGGACCGCCCGGAACAAGATTCATTAGGAAAAATGTAAGCGTTGCCACAATGAAAATGCTCAAAATTCCCATTGCAATGCGCTTTACAATATACTTGGCCATTGTTTCTTAACACTCCTTATTTACACTTTTATGTCGTTGATAATCCGAATATTTTCACGATTTTAATTCAAAAATCAAACCATCAATTAAGGTATCTTAAATACATATTATATCATTATTTTTTAAGATTAAAG
>CAVEWD010000025.1:6559-10863 GCA_963619195.1 bacterium
AAAATAATATTTTTTTAACCAAATTATTTTGGCTTATTTGCCTTTATATGCAAATAAACCAAAATAAAAAATTAGAAATATAAAACAAACTGAGCTAATTTTTTAAAATTTCATTAAAAACCAAATTCAGAATATTTCTGTTTGCCAACAGCAAACAAATAAGCCTTTCAAGCTACCCTTAGAAATGTTTTAGCTATTATCTATTCTAATTTATCGCACCTTACCGTCACTCGATACTGCCCGCCAATGGTGCAGGTAAAAAGAGAAAGAGCATATTCGCCGTCGAGCATTTCCTCAATAGCCGTGGGCTTTAGAATCTCCACAGCCACAACTTCATACTCAAACACATTACCATCCATATCAGTGAAAAGAATTTCATCACCTAGGTTGAGCCTCTTAAGGTTTCCAAAATGAGCCTCATAGTTATGAGCGGCAATAACCATGTTATCAAGATAAACCGACCCGGCATAGCGGCAGGGCGCAACCTGCAGCCTTGAATAGCTCCATTCGTTAATAACCGGTAAAGCAAGGCCAAGGGAGGGAATTTGTAATGTGCCGATATATTCCTGCCCATCAATTTCACACACAGGCATGTCCATATTAGGGTTCAAAATGTAATCCGGAATTTCAATATCCGAGGGAGAAATCTCCTTGCCATCTAAAGAAGGCATTTGCTCAGGCC
The DNA here is from genome assembly GCA_963619195.1 of bacterium. GTDB lineage: Bacteria > Bacillota > Clostridia > Eubacteriales > Anaerofustaceae > RUG14186. The sequence continues at coordinate 7,242 of CAVEWD010000025.1, forward strand.
TCTGTGCTGAAATTTCCTGAAAAAGCTCTTCAAATATTCCCCCAACCGACTTTGATGCCATCCACCCATTCACTAGGTTATGTCCAATAAGAAAAAGAGCCGCCATAATCATAAGCAGCCCTAAAGCAATGCAAACCTTATAGCCTTTATGCATCGTTATTCCTCCTGCGGCCCCAAAGCCCCACAGCAAGAAGCAGCACACCCACAAGCAGCATAATAAAAATAGGCCACCAAAGCACTCCGGTTTGCGGAAGATTTCCGCTGTAGGAAGAATCTGAAATTTTCATAGGCTTTTCATTGGTATTTGTCACAACAAAGGTCTGTCCCTCTTGGGTGATTTTAACCGTATATCCCTCTACCTTTTCTTCCACGACTGTCCACTCATGCCCACGCTCCAGCTCTTCCCAGCTGTAACGCCAATTTTCTTCTTTATTTAAGCTGACTGTGCCATATATCTCACCATCACAGTAAAGGGTCACCTTAACCTCACTGGGAATTTCATCGGTATACCCATGGTCCTCCCAAACCTTAAGCACCTTGCGGGTGACGGTAGGAGAATCAAGCGGATCATAGTCCTTATCTCTCTGAGCTTTGGGGCTGACGGTTACATCATAATTCCACATATTGTTTTCCATGTCCATTCCTGGCAAACACACCATAAAAGGAGCACAGGTATAGCTGTAGGTATCTTTAACAATACCCTTGCCAACCACCAAATATAACCCAGGCTTCATATCGAAGGCAAGAGCGCCATTCTCATCAGTTTTCCCCTCAGCTAAAGGAGCAATTTCATCTGCCTGCACATAACCCTTAAGAGTTAGGGCAAGCTCGTTCCACCCGGAAATATCTAAGCCGTCCACGCAAATGGGATATTCTACAAAGCTTGAAGTGAGTGTAAATTCTGTGTAAGCTGAAACTGTTGCCACCATATACACATCAAACTGGGCATCAGACAACGGCGCGCCATCGTAGATGTAATCTATGAAAAGAGAGGCATTCTTATTTGGATTAATTGCTTCAGCGGAAAATACCTGTGCAGGAATTAATGCTGTCAACAGCAAACATAATATAATTGATGATATTTTCTTCATTTTTATCTTCTTATTTCTCATACACTTCACCTCGAAGACTTCTTCCTTTTGTTGCCACTTATAATAAACCAAACTATAAAAATACAAACCATGGGGCATGCCACAACGGGAGCCACAAGCATTGGCTCAATTTGAACAGCCTCAGAGGTGAGTCGAACATTTCCCGCCTCCTCGCTTGTTTCTACCCTATGCCCCCTAACCAGCAGGCGATGGCTGTTAATCCCGTAGGGTGTGCAGGTAACAAGAGTGCAATAATCCTCCCCCTCCACAATTTGCAGCGCATCAAGCTCATCCGGCTCAACCACAAGAATCTGATCCACCTCATAGGCAAGCACTTCATCCAGCACCCGCAGCGTAAAAACGTCGCCCTCATCAAGTTTATCCAAATCAGTAAAGAGCCTCGCGCTGGGGAGCCCTCTGTGACCGGAGAGCACACAGTGAGTGCTCTCTCCCCCCACTGGAAGGGATGTCCATTCTATATGTCCCACAGCAATCTGTAAGATGCTCTCCTGAGTTCCATGGTAAATTGGCAAATAGCAGTTAATTTTGGGAATTTCAATGTAGCCCATAACGCCGCTTCCGTCAACATTCAGCAGTTCATAATATTTTTGCAACTCCCCTTCAACGGGCACATACTGGTTATCACGTTTTAAAATTCCCGCATTATAATTTAAAGCCTCACTCCAAAGCTTTTCCTTAACGGAAGCATCTACTCCAGCCACCTCCTCCACGTAGGTAACAATCAGCTTGGACTGATGGAACTGATTCCAGCAATTGCTCACAGTGGGGTACAGCAGCAGGGACAACCCTATTAAGACCATGAAAATCAATATTAAAGATGAAAATCCTTTTTTCACAATAGAGCACTCCTTGCGGCTGTAAACAGGGGAGAGGCCTCTCCCCTGCAGCATAAAATTTCTTTTAATAGCCTTTTAAACAACGGTTTTCTTACTTCTCAGCTTCCATGCGCTTTTTTGCAATGAAAAGCACCAGAGCACCAACAATAAGTAATCCGCCTAAAACGTAGAAAATGGTGGTGCCAATACCGCCGGTGGTGGGCAGCACTGCGCCGGACTGGTTATTAACTTCAAATGTGCCAGAAGTTTGTGTCATTGCATTATTTGAAGTTGATTTAGTAACCTCAACTGCCTGATCGTTTGCAAGCATGTTATAGCCGGCAGGTGCATTAATTTCACGCAGGGAGTAATTGCCGGAATCTAAACCCTTAACCATAACTTTGCCCGCCACATCAGTGGTAAGAATGGATTTTTCATTCCATTCCCCTCCGCTAGCAGGCACCTCTGTCCAACCGGACAAAATGCCGTTTTCGAAGGTGGCAACCTTGCCATTGTTGTTTAGCAAAACAAACTTTGCCCCAGAAAGAACATTCGTTTTATCGCCGTTACCATATTTTAAAACTTCAAAGTTCCATGTGTAGGTTTTGGTGGTGCTATCAGGAGTTGTTTTGATATTACTTTCATCACCATAGGAAAGATGGCTGGAGTTTGCGTTGCCGCTGCCACCAATTACAGCACTGCTATTTAATGTTGCTGAGTAGCAAACATAAAGGGTGGTATCTGTGTTTAAGCTGTCAAGATATGTTTGCTTTAAAGAAACTTCAAAGGTACAGCCATCCGTTAAACTGGGAGTTATTAAAGTGTAGTTCGCTACATTAAGCTCAGTTTTAAGAGCGCTATCGGTGTAGACCTTAAGAGAGCCTGCAACAAATGTTAAGCCTTCAGACATGGTGTCGTGGAAAACCACATTTTCAGAGCCCTTTGGCAATTTTATTTCGCTTTTGAAGTTTACTGTATCACCAATAGATGCATCATTTACGCTGCCATAGCTACCATTCTCCAAAACGGTCTTTGTGTTCACGGGAACATTATTTTTTTCATTGATAACCGCAGAAGGAGCAGTGGTGTTTAAGGAGCAAAGAGTGCCCAGAGTGGAATCCACCAGGTAATAGCCAAGGTTTAATCCGCTGAAAGCAACACTGGCAGAGGTGGCATCTTTGCTGCCCTTATTTGAGATATTGTTGGTTTTGGCATAGGTTTGTGCCAACTTTGCAAATGCGGCAGCATCTTTATTGGCTTTCCATGTTACATACCCCTGAGGATCCACCTCAACATAAACTCCATTGACATCACTACTATTAATAAAGTTTTTCCATTCCTCAGTTGCCTTGTAAGCATAGGCACCGCTCTGTGCATCATAGCTTTCCAAAAGCAGTATTTCATAGATGGTGTAGGTTTGCCCGCTGACAGCATTATTAATTGTGATGGAGCCGTTATTGGCGTTTGTTCCATTATCAGCAAAGGCGGTGACGCCCATGGATAACACCAATGCAAGAGCCAGCACAGTTGTGAAGAGTTTTTTCATGTTCTTCATAATAGAAATTCCTTTCTTTTTATTATTCTTATTTTAAATATTTATTATTATGTTGGATACATTGCTATGCAAAATCAGATTTGTTGCAATTTAGAAAGCTTTGCTAATTAAACCTCCTTCCTTGCCTGCGCCTGTTAACG
>CAVEWD010000026.1:0-10515 GCA_963619195.1 bacterium
GCAATGGTGTTATATTTTTCCGCCAACACCTGCTGAGTAAATTCCTGCCAACCATAGCGCCCACTTACATCAAAGAGTGTTACAGCATTCTTTGAATCAAGATTTTTTGAATAGTCTTCCAATTCAGCCACCTCCGACGCCATGCAATTTATTGGGTAAGAGGAATCATAAAGGCCAATGCCCCCTGAAATGGTGAGGGTTGCGAGGGTGAATTTTTCTAGGGCATCGCGAATATCCATAAAGGCGTCAATCACCTCGTTCCACGCCCCCACCAAAAATATATCGTCGCCCCCTGAATACACAATGCAAATATTTCGAGCACCACCCTTTGAAAATCTTGCCGACTGGCCACTTTCTAAAATGGAGTTAAGGTTAAGCTTAAAAAATAAGGAAAGCTGCCTTGAAAGGGTTGCTGTTCGAGAGATGGTTTCATAACGTCCGCCTCCTGTGGCTTTAAAACCGTTCACAAAGGTGTTGCCAAGGTTATCCACGTCAGCACGCAGCACAGCAATGCGCTCAATGCCCTCCGATTTTTGGGAAAACTCTTCAAAGGTATCTCCAGTTGTGTACTTTCCAACCCACAGCTTGGTTGCCACATGTTTTCCAGTGTAGGACTCATTTACGGTGTAGCTGCGCACATAATTTGGGCTCTCCATAAGCTTAAGGAGTTGTTTTTGATCAGCTGCTATTAGAAATTTACCCCCAGGCAGTGGCAGAAAATCCGCCTCCTCGGTTTTCGAAACCGTTACAAAATAGTTTTGATACAAAATCGAGCCGGAGAGTTTTTCAAGAGCAGCGCAGATTGGGCAGCGCCCATCAATGTTTACATGCATTGTCCTTCGACAAACACAACATTCCTCGCGGCCATCTATATGCCGATGATTTAGTTCTATTAACTCCTGTGGGGTGTAGCGATGTGCCTTTTGAGCCGAAATGCTGCGAGACACGGTTTTAAAAAGCGCACTATAGCTGCCATTTGGTTCATTTTTCAGGTTGGAGGCACTGCAGACAGCGTATCCATCGGCAATATAAAGCGCAGTGTCAAACTGCTGCATGAACCAGCTGTTTACAATTTCCCTCTGCTGCAAAAGAGTCTGTTTTACAGAATCCGTGTTTGGTAAAAGCATGTAACAATGACCTCCGCCGTTATAAATCAGGCAGGAGCGGGAAAGGCCGAGAGATGCCAGCAATTCGTCAACAATGTGCTCCATTACAAGCTCTAAATAAAAGCTTCGAGCACGCAATCCACGCAGGGCACCTTTAGAACTAATTGTATAGATGAAGCTTTGTATGCCTGAAATATCCATGGAATAAAGCAAAAACATTTCCTGTTGCCAAAGATTTTTAGCTGAATCCTTATAAAAGAAATCATGGTAATCTGTGAGATTGTTTTGCACAGTATATTGATAACAGCACTCTGCAACGGCGGCAGTTATTTTAACATGGTCATAAAGTGAAATATCCATAAGTTCACGTTTGCTTGTGGATGAAGGAATATAGCTTAAAGTTGCCTCCAACACGGAAAGAAGAGAATTGATATATTCATCTGATATCTCAATGCCCTTTAAATTATCACGGATTCTATCCACCACCTCACGATAGAAGCTTTCATCCATCGTGCAATTGTCATCAGTAGGGTAGTTTATGCCCTTTTGGGGATCAAGCATTTGCCTTTTATAGTGTGATTTTCCCGCATTTCCATTCAAAACATTAAACACACTCTCTAGAGGAGCTGAACGGTCAAAACCATCCTCAGCGTCAGAGCTTTCACGTCGATCCATTGCAGAGGCAACATTGTCGGCAAAATATGAAATATACGCCAATGAGGTTTTGTCGATGGATGCACCCTGCAGATTTGCGGCGTGATGATAGCGAACACAATTTAAGATTTCAGAGTCGAAGTCTGTTTTAACCTCCTTTAGAAAATTGTAGCCACTTTCACTGTGCTGTCGGTGATCCCCTGCACGATATGCAACTTTGCCAATATCATGCAAAAGGCTCCCAATAACAAGTTTGATTTGTTTATCGTTCATTATTCTCCACCCTTTCTTCTATTAATTTAATTGCCCCCATTCCAAGGGATGTTTTAATGCCAACTCCGGAGAATGTGCCAAACTGAAATAACATCTTTGCAAAATTTCGCATTGTTTGAGAACCATCTATTCTAAGAGTTATTTTTCCAAGAAATGACGGAATGCGCACACCTTCAAGACAAAACACCGTGCTATGCAAATCGTAACGGCTAATAACAGTTTTTTCCACCAGTTGCTCAAGGGTGTCGTCGTCACACATAGACTCTGTTTCATTGACAGAATCATATCTATTCATTAAGCCAGAATATATTGCACGAATATCTGGATAATTTACATATCTGCCATTTTGCTTGAACGCTGTTGGTGTTACAAATTGCAAAGTGATATATTTGCTTGCCAAATCGTTATAAAACGAATCTGCCAATTTTTCATCTGAAAGTTCATAATAGTTTTTTTCAAGAATTTGCATGTTGATCTTATGCTTCTCCAGCACAAATTCGGTTTGATTTATAATGGAGCTTTTCAACATTTTATCTATAGTCTCTTCATTCAATGCTGTGATTATCCAATACCAATTTTCGCCATGCTTTTCCAAATGCTGTGCATAAGGATGAAGCTTTGAAATGTGCAGTTCATCAGCATAATCCTGAGATAAAAAATTCATGAGCACACCATGAAAGGCTGAAACCATTTGACGATGGATTAAGTTTTCGTTATTCAGTTTTAGCTCTAATCTTGCCAGCACAATAAACCTCTCAATAAGTTTAATTTGATAATTTAATTATAACATAGGTATTGTACAATAATCCGGACTCCCATGTTATAATTTAAAAAAATTCCAATTTATTTGAATTATAACATATGCAAACATTGTTCTCAATCTTAAATTATGAGGCAGGCTATACAAAGCTTAAGGCAGCTTGCTTCATGGAAAACAGAGTAGATGAAAAAATAAAGTTTTCCGAACATAACGAAAGGAGGCAGGCTCGTGAACCCGCCTCCTCATTATTTACACACACATTTTAATTTTAAAGGAGTTTAATTATTCCACTGAAATAAGCTTTTTCTGTTCTTCAACGGCTTCTGGAATATCAAGCTTCAAAACACCATCATTGTAGGATGCTTTAATGTTGTCTTGATTTATGCCACTGCCCACATAGAAGCTTCTTGCGCATTTACCGTAATATCTTTCTCTGTGAACGTAATTCTTGCCTTCTTTATCCTTTTCATCCTTACATTCATTCTTCTCTGCAGAGATGGTCAGATAACCATTTTTAATTTCCACGGAAATATCTTTTTTATCAAATCCAGGAAGTTCCATGCTAAGCTCGTAGCCGTTTTCTTTCTTTTCAATATCTGTCTGCATTGCCATCATTGGCTTACGACATCTTTCTGGAAAGTTTGCCAATTCTCTATGGCCACCACCCTCACGAGTTCTTCTTGGTGCAAAGAACGGATCATTAAACACATCATCAAACAGATCAAAATCAAAGTAGTTTCTATTCATCATATCTAAATACCTCCAAATATGTATTTATCTTTTTTCTTGTAACCTCTTTCTGATTACAATTGCATTATATCACTTTTATCAGCACTGTCAAGTAGTGAGTGCTAATTTTAATACTACTCTAATCGAATGTATGTTTTAACTTTATTTAAAGGCTTTTATGTGATAACATAACAATATCATGAAATTAGAATATGAATTAATTCGCTCTAAGCGAAAAACCATTGCAATAAATATTAATTCTCAAGGCAAGCTCACCGTTAGAGCACCGCAATTTGTTTCCCTTGCGCAGATAAGTGCATTTGTTAAGCAAAACGAAGGATGGATTGTTAGCCATATGGCGCAGCGCAGAGCTATTTTAGCCAAACATACTCCAATCGAAGGAAGGCAAAATGAATTAATACCTTATTTAGGCGGAAATGTTAAGATTGACATTGGACATGTGAAAAGAACATCCTTTGATGGTATGGTGCTTAAAATTCCAGAGAATAGCAATGCGAAGGCGGAAATTGTCAAGTGGTATAAAAAACAGGCAAAAATGTTGCTGAGTGACATCACACAAGAGTATGCTACCAAATGGGGGTTTAATTATTCATGCGTGAAAATATCATCCTCGCAAAAGAGATATGGCTCCTGCAGCGGGAAAAATAATATCAATTATTCTTTTCGTCTTATTATGTTTGATTTGGAATGCATAAGCTATGTGGTGGTGCATGAGCTTTGCCACACTATTTATAAGGACCATTCCAGAAATTTTTGGGGGCTGGTTTCTAAAATTTGCCCTGAGTATAAAAAAATTAAAAATAAAATGCAGCAAAATTCCGCATTAATGGATGTTATATAATTAATAAAAATATAATCTTTAATTGATTAACTGTTTTTTCAATGATATAATTAACTCAACGCAATGACGGAGAATAGTAAATTCGGCGAGGTTTCTAGAGAGTGCTCGGCTGCTGAAAGGGCATAAACAGACCGTTTTGAATACACTCCTAAGCAGCTGCCTGAAAAAAGTAGGGTAAGCCGGGTGAGCCCGATACAGCAAAATGAGGAGCATTTAGCTCAAACATGAGGTGGTACCGCGATAATTCGCCCTCTGTCCAAATCGGACAGAGGGCTTTTAGTTTAGCCGCCAGGAATTAAGCTAATTATTCAAAAAAGGAGAAAATGATGCAAATTTACGAAGAACTAAAGCAAAGAGGGTTAATTGCCCAGGTGACTGATGAAGAGGAAATAAGGGAGCTTATAAACAATGGAGGAGCCAAATTTTACATTGGCTTTGACCCCACCGCTGATTCACTGCACGTGGGGCACTTTATGGCACTTTGCCTAATGAAGAGACTGCAGCTTGCCGGCAACACACCTGTTGTGCTTATTGGCGGTGGCACAGGCCATGTGGGGGATCCTTCAGGACGTACAGATATGAGAACAATGATGACCACTGAAATAATTCAGCATAACTGCGACTGTTTTAAAAAGCAAATGGAGCGTTTTATTGAATTCGGTGATGATAAGGCCATTATGGTAAATAACGCAGACTGGCTTTTAAAATTAAATTATGTGGAGCTGTTAAGGGATGTGGGAGCTTGCTTCTCTGTAAATAACATGCTCAGGGCCGAATGCTATAAGCAGCGCATGGAAAAGGGACTTAGCTTCTTGGAATTTAACTACATGATAATGCAGGCCTACGATTTTCTGTATCTGCATAATAACTATGGCTGTAACATGCAGTTTGGTGGAGATGACCAGTGGAGCAACATGCTGGCAGGTTCAGACCTTATTAGAAGAAAAACCGGAGATAATGCCTACGCAATGACCATTACTCTGCTTCTTAACAATGAAGGCAAGAAAATGGGCAAAACAGCCAGTGGGGCTGTTTGGCTTGACCCAAATAAAACGTCCCCCTTCGAATTTTATCAATACTGGAGAAACATTGATGATGCTGATGTTATGAAATGCATTCGCATGCTCACCTTCATACCTCTTGAGGAAATTGATGAAATGGAAAAATGGGATGACAGCAGAATTAACGAGAAAAAAGAGCTTTTAGCCCATGAGCTCACCAGCCTCGTTCATGGCGAAGAAGAAGCAAATAAGGCCAGAGCAACATCTCAAGCCCTGTTTAGTGGCGAGGGAGATGACGCAAATATGCCCAGCACCGTGATTGAAGATGACAAACTAACAGGTGGTGAAATCAATGTGATTGACCTTCTCATTGCCTGCGGATTAGCTTCCAGCAAAGGTGAAGCAAGAAGGCTCATTGATCAAGGCGGCATAAGTCTAAATGGCGAAAAAGTTACAGACATTGCCTTGATGGTAACCAAGGATGCTTTAACAGATGGAGTAAAAATCAAAAAAGGAAAAAAAGTGTTCCATAAAGCTACAATGTAGCATTGAACTAAGAAAAGCCTTGAAAACATGATGTTTTCAAGGCTTTTAAGCTCTTTGAGCTGAAATTATCTCTTTGAGAACTGAGGTGCTTTACGAGCTTTTTTAAGACCGTATTTTTTACGTTCTGTCATTCTGGCATCTCTGGTGAGGAAGCCAGCTTTTTTGATCTCACTCTTAAGAGTAGGATCAGCAAGAGCCAAAGCTCTTGAAACAGCGTGTCTAACTGCACCCGCCTGACCTGAAAGGCCACCACCAAATACATTCACCTTAACATCATACTTTGATGCGGTGCTTGTAAGATCAAGAGCTTGTTTGGCAACTATCCTCATTGTTTCAAGAGGAAAATACTCAGCTATATCCTTGCCATTTATAACAAAGCTACCTGTGCCCGGTGTGAGAATAACTCTGGCCACCGATGTTTTTCTTCTGCCTGTTGCTAATGTCTGTTCAGCCATACTCTACCTCCTTAACCTCTTAATGTGTATACTTCTGGTTTTTGAGCCTGTTGATTGTGCTCACTTCCAGCATACACATGAAGTTTTTTGGCCTGAGCGCGACCCATCTTTGTGTGAGGAAGCATGCCCTTGATAGCCTTTTCAACTACCAATTCAGGCTTTGTTTCCATAAGTTCACCGGCCGAAACGGACTTAAGTCCTCCGGCATAACCTGTATATCTGTAATATCTCTTCTGTTCAAGCTTTCTGCCTGTAAGTTTAATTTTGGCAGCGTTAATTATTATAACGAAATCTCCGGTATCTATATTTGTTGAGAAATAAGGCTTATTTTTACCTCTGAGAAGGTGAGCTGCTTCTGAAGCAAGGCGACCTAAGGTTTGACCTTCTGCATCGATAACATACCATTTTCTTTCGATTTGACCCGGTTTGGCTGTTTGTGTTGTTTTTGTTAACATGTTTTTCTCCAAACTGACTTGTAAATCTTTTGTTGTTCTTACTTACTCCGGGGGCTAATCGAAACAAATAAGACCAACGATAATTTTACAAAAAAAAGCATATATTGTCAACTATTTTTTGTTTTTTGTGTTATATATTTTGCCATAAAACACAGCTAATTCTTTAGGGTATGGTGCTTTTTAACATTTAAATTATTCATAGCCTCTGCCAAGGAAAGCTCCAGCAGAGCATATTTTTTTCTGCTCTGTTTAATTTTAAGCTCCTCTTCAGCCTTTTTAGCATAATAAAGCTCCCGGCCTTCATCTATTTCATCAGGACTTAGCATTTCTCCGCAAAGAACCCTTACACCGCTCTGGCCTACATCGAGCATGCCCTTAGAGACAGCGCAAACTCTTTTTTCTCCGTTCGGAAGTGTGAAGGAAACCTCGCCGTCAAATATTGCTGCAGTGATGGGAAGATGATCTGCCATTATTCCCAACATACCATCGAAAACCGGCACAACAAGGGAAACGCACTCCCCTATGTAAAATGCCCTATCAGGCGAGAGCATCTGCAAATGAAACGTTTTCATTCTCATTCCCTCCTACAGTGTGGAAGCCTTTTTTATAACATCTTCTATAACACCAACATTAAAGAAGGCAGCCTCAGGATATTTATCCATTTTACCCTCCACAATAGCCTTAAATCCGCGTATTGTTTCACTAAGGGGCACGTACACTCCAGGAACACCTGTGAATTTTTCTGCCACACTGAAGGGCTGTGAGAGGAACCTTTGTATTCTTCTAGCTCTGTGCACCACAAGCTTATCCTCATCACTTAGCTCATCCATACCTAAAATTGCAATTATGTCCTGAAGTTCTTTATAGTGCTCCAAAATCTCCTGAACTTTTCTGACCACCTGATAGTGTTCCTCACCAACAATTTCAGGCTCAAGTATGCGGGAAGAGGACTCCAACGGATCCACTGCCGGATAAATGCCCTGCTCGGCTATTTTTCTGCTAAGCACGGTTGTAGCATCCAAATGGGCAAAGGTGGTGGCCGGAGCCGGGTCAGTTAAGTCGTCGGCCGGCACATAGATTGCCTGCACCGAGGTTATGGAACCATTTTTAGTGGAGGCAATTCTCTCCTCTAATTCACCTAAATCGTTTGCCAAGGTGGGCTGGTAGCCAACAGCAGAGGGCATTCTGCCTAAAAGGGTAGAAACCTCACTGCCTGCCTGAATAAATCGGAATATATTATCTATAAATAAAAGAACATCCTTTCCGCATTCATCACGAAAATATTCAGCAACAGAAAGTCCGGATAATGCCACACGCATTCTAACTCCCGGAGCCTCATTCATCTGACCGAAAACCAAAGCAGTTTTATCAATAACGCCGCTTGCCTTCATTTCCGTCCAAAGGTCGTTGCCTTCACGGCTTCGCTCACCAACACCTGTAAAGACTGAATATCCACCATGCTCTGTGGCAATGTTGTGAATAAGCTCCTGAATTAACACGGTTTTCCCAACACCAGCTCCTCCGAAAAGGCCAACCTTGCCTCCTTTAACATAAGGAGCAAGAAGGTCTATAACCTTTATGCCGGTTTCCATTATCTGTTCAGTATTCGTTCGTTCTGCATAAGGTGGTGATTGCTTATATATGCATCTTCTTAGGGTATCATCCTCTATTGGACCACAGCCGTCAATGGGCTCTCCCAACACATTAAACACCCTTCCTAAAACCTGCTCCCCCACAGGGACAGTGATGGATTCCCCTTCGGAAATTACATCCATTCCACGGCAAAGCCCTTCGCTGGGGCCTAACATTATGCAGCGAACAAGCCCCTCGCCTATGTGCTGAGCCACCTCCATAATACGTTTTTTTCCGTCCACATTAACATAAAGCTCTTCACGTATTTTAGGAAGCTCATTCTTCTTAAAGCTTATGTCCACCACAGGGCCATTAATGCCTTCAATTTTTCCAATGTGCTGTGCACTATCGCTTAGATTTTTCATTTTCTTCATCCTCGCATGTATTCTTGAGCGCCTTTTTCTTAAGTGCTTTAGCTCCGGAGGCAATTTCCACCATTTCATTAGTGATATTTGCCTGTCTTACCCGGTTAAACTCAGTGTTAAGTTTTTTAAGCATTTCGTCGGCATTCTTTCCGGCCACACTCATGGCGGCCATTCTTGCCTCCTGCTCATCAAAGTAGCTGTCCACCAAGCAGCTGTAAACAAAGCCGAAAAGGTAGCTGGGAATTATACAATCTAAAACAGTATCAGGGTCAGGATAAAATTCCTTTTTTTCTTTATTATCATTCTCTCTCACAGGAGCCCCTACATTAACAAAACTAGCCTTTTCCAAGGGCAAAAGACAGCTAAGGGAACATTCCTTGCCGTTTTGCGAATTACCAGTGGAAATCATGTTTATGTCATCCAGGCGGCCGTCATCGTAATATTCCAAAATGTCCATGCAAATTTGTCTGGCCTGCCACATAGTGGCTGTTGCTGCGGAATATTTAAATTCCTCCACAAAGGGCATTTTCCTTGCAGTAAAATATTTTCTTCCATAATCTCCCACAATAAACACCATTGTTGAAGGATTTTGAGAAATGAATTTTACAGCCAGTTTTATGGCATTTTGATTATAACCACCAGCAAGACCTTTATCGGAGGTAACCAACAAAAGACCATGCTTAATTTGATCTGCATTTTGAGATAAATCTTTAAAGTAATGGTTTTGGGTTTCGGGAATATATTTTAAAATTTCGCTTATCTCATCCTTAAGCGCTGTAAAATAGGGCCTTGTGCTAAGCATATCGGCCTTTGCGCGACGCATTTTAACAGATGAGATCATATACATGGCATCAGTAACCTTTTTGGTTTCCCTAACGCCATTCATTCTTGCCTTTATTTCACCCGAGGTTGCCAAAATAAGCCCTCCGTTATTTTTTAGTTATTAAAACTATATTCATTGAGAAATTCTCTCGCTTGTTGCGTGATGCTGTTTTTAACTTCCTCCGTTAATGCTTTACCCTGCTCGATTTCAAGGCAGATGTTTCCGCATTTACGTCTGAAATGCTCTAGGAGGTCTCTTTGGAAGGTCTTAATTTTGCTCATAGGCACATCCACAAACAGCTTGTCCTGAGCGCAAATAAGGGTAATAACCTGAGAAGTAAGGCTCATGGCATCACCATTTTTCTGGCACAAAAGTTGCATTAAGCCTTCGCCATATTTAAGCTCTCTCATGGTGGCATCATCAAGGTCGCCTCCAAATTGAGCAAACACCTTCATTTCTCTATATTGGGCCAAATCGAGACGAATGCTGCCCACAGCTTTTTTCATCACCGGAGTTTGCGCACTTCCTCCAACACGGGAAACGGAAAGACCGATGTTCACTGCCGGACGCTGGCCGGCATAGAAAAGCTCGCTTTCCAAGAAAATTTGACCATCAGTTATTGAAATGATGTTGGTGGGGATATATGCTGAAACATCTCCAGCCTGGGTTTCAACTATAGGAAGGGCAGTCATGCTGCCTGAACCCATTTCATCGGAAAGCTGGGCAGAACGCTCCAAAAGTCTTGAATGCAGATAAAACACATCTCCAGGGTAAGCCTCTCTTCCGGGAGCACGCTCCAAAAGAAGACTGAGGGTACGATATGCCACAGCATGCTTTGAGAGGTCATCATACAC
>CAVEWD010000027.1:0-10423 GCA_963619195.1 bacterium
GCTTCATGATATGCTGTTATTTTTTTATCATCCTCTGTTATTATCATGCTCTTCTTGGCAGGTCCAGCCAGGACACGCATAATCGATTCCTCAATATCCTTCATGCCAATGGTTTTAGCATTATTTCTCGCAGCCATAAGAGATGCTTCGTTCATAACATTAGCTAAATCGGCTCCTGTCATTCCTGAGGTAGATCTTGCAATTGTTTTAAGGTCAACGCTGGAATTAAGAGGCTTATTTTTTGCATGAACCTTAAGAATTTCCTCTCTGCCCTTCACATCAGGAACATGCACTGCAATTTGCCTGTCAAATCGGCCTGGCCTTAACAGTGCTGGGTCAAGGATATCAACACGGTTGGTGGCTGCTAAAATAATTATTCCCTGATGCTCAGAGAATCCATCCATTTCCACCAAAAGCTGGTTTAAGGTTTGTTCTCGTTCGTCGTTTCCGCCGCCAAGACCTGCGCCTCTTTGACGCCCCACAGCATCGATTTCATCAATAAAAATAATGCAAGGGGAGTTCTTTTTAGCCGTGTCAAACAAGTCTCTAACCCTGGAGGCACCAACACCAACAAACATTTCCACAAAATCCGAGCCGCTTATGCTGAAGAATGGCACTCCCGCCTCACCTGCAGTGGCTCTGGCTAAAAGGGTTTTACCTGTACCGGGAGAACCCACCAAAAGCACGCCTCTTGGAATTTTAGCCCCAAGCTTTTTATACTTTTCAGGGGCCTTAAGGAAGTCCACAATCTCTTCCAGCTCCTGTTTTTCCTCATCTGCTCCGGCAACATCATCGAAGGTGACTTTTTTGTCTGATCCTGCATACATGCGGGCTTTGCTTTTACCAAAATTAAGCATTTTTCCGCCGCTTCCTCCGCCCTGCTGGCTTATAAGGAAAAAGGCAAAGAAGCCAACAACAACCACTGTCATTACTGTCATTAAAATGCTGGACCAACTATCTTCAGAAAGGGTGTCATAGTGAACCTCAAGCTTTCCGGGGTGCTCGGAGTTATATTCCGATATTAAAGAAGTTATGTCCTCTTCAGGGGCATAAAGCAAAATTATTTCTGTGCCCTCTGCTGTAGGGGTTTTCAAGGTTGCTTCCACCAAAGCAACGTTATTTTTCCCAAGAGCAACCGTAACCTCATCAAGCTTAGAATTGTTAAGATACTGAGTAAACTCCGTGTAGGAAACATTTTCCTTTATTGTTGAGGAAAGCAGCGACCCTCCTGAAGCTCCCTGCATAAATAGAAATACGCCAAGCAAAATGATGGCATAAAAAATTAAAGTACCAAATCCTCTTTTCTTCATTTCTCTCCCTCTAAGGCTAAATAAGCCTGTAAATTATCTTTTAAGAATAAACTTCCTCTTTTAAAACTCCAATATATGGAAGGTTGCGGTATTTTTCATTATAGTCTAAACCATAGCCCACCACAAATTTATCAGGAACCTCAAAACCGCAATAATCAGCCACAACATGGCTCACATCGGAATTACCATCCTTGTTTTTAAGAAGAAGAGTACAGATTTTTATATCACCTGCTCCTCTTTCGCGGAAGGTTTTAATCAAATAGCTTAGCGTGAGCCCTGTGTCAATAATATCCTCCACAATTAATATGTTTCTGTCAATAACAGAAGCATCTAAATCCTTGAGAATTCTCACTTCACCACTGGAAACTACTCCTGCTCCATAACTGGAAACAGCCAAAAAGTCCATCTCTAAATCCATATCCATCTGACGAACCAAATCTGTCATAAAAAGGGATGCCCCCTTAAGAACACATAAAACCAACGGGTTCTTTCCTTTAAGGTCGGAGGTTATCTGAGCACCTAACTCCTTTGTGCGGTTTCTTATATCATCCTCGCTTATTAATATCTCTTCTATGTCCTTATGCATTTTCTTCCTCCATATATAGCAATTCAATTGACAGTATCTTTTGGGTGGTCTCATCAACCTTGAAGTTCTCTGCGGTTTCAAAACCAATAACTGCGACAATTTCATCGTTATTAATAAGAAGAGGAATCTTCCCCCTTAGCGTCCTCGGAATCTTTCTGTCTATAAAAAGTTTCTTCACGCTTTTTTGGCCATCTAGCCCTATTTGACGGAATTTATCGCCATCTTTTCTTGAACGGATACTGATGTTATCTGTTATTTTATCATAATCAATATAAGTTGTATGCTTGTTGCTTCCATTCTTTTTAAAATTTTCAGCAACAGAAAGCCTTAAAATAAAGCCTTGTTTAGGAAAAATAAAAACACCTGTTTTTTTACCCAGAGGATAACAAAAATCTTCACATTGAATTTCTTCCCTTGCTAAAGAAACCCTAAAAGTGTCATAAAACCTTGAAAAAACAACTTTATGCAAATCATAGCTCCAGCTGGTACGTTCCCTATGAGAGATTAACTCAATCAAGTCCTTTATGCTTTCACGACTCACGTCGCTTTCCACCCCGCATAATCCGCAGAGCTTCGAAATGAGAGTATATTTTATTATTTCCCGGCAATTATATATATCTTCGTATCTTAAATAAAGGCTCCCATTCCTTGAGGTGATTTCTATTTCATTGGCCAAATCCTCCGCAAGAGAACAATATTGCTCCGCCGCATGGGACAATTCCATTAAAGCAATGGAAATGTTCGGATTTTCCTTTTTCATCTCAGGCAAAAGAACATTTCGGACTCTGTTCCTGAAATAATCATTTTCAAAATTGGTTTTATCAGTAACGTAACCGCAGCCAACCTTTTCAACAAAGGAAAATATTTCATCCTTTGTTAAACAAAGCAGGGGACGAATCAATGTGTCATCTCTTCTTGCGGCAATTCCACAAAGGCCTTTGACTCCGCTTCCTCTAATAATGTGCATTAAAAGCGTCTCTGCATTATCATCGCAGTGGTGTGCTGTGGCAGCTTTGGTGAAGCCTGCCATAAGCTCATCCATAATTTCATATCGGGCATGCCTTCCGGCAAGCTCCTCAGAAATTTTGCTTTCTTTAACTTCCTTTGGTATGTCGCGACTATACACATGGAGCCTCACACCAAAATCATTGCACAGCTGGCGGCAAAAATTTTCATCTCTTTTAGCTTCATCTCTGATGTTATGGTTTAAATGAAAAGCCTCAACTTCAAGGCTATACTCATCCCTTAAGCACAAAAGAGAAACAAGCAGCACAACGGAATCTGCTCCTCCGCTTAGCGCCACTAAAACACGGTCTCCCATCTCCAACAGTTCTTTTTCTTTTATAAACCGCCGGATTTTAATTAACTCTGGTTCCTTAAGAAGTTGATTAAAATCTTTTAACATGGCTATATTATAAAACATCTTTTATTCTAATCAATCTGTATTGATAATTAATGTATGATGAAAATATCAAATGCTAGCTTAATAAAGGGTGAAAATTTCCTAATATTTTGAGACCAAAATTATAAAGCCCCAGATTGGTCTGAATACCAATCCGAGGCTTTATATAAGTGTTGTTATTTTCTACGCAGCGTTTATTAAAAATTTTTGCGCGTATAAACTAATTTTGTTGAGCTCCGCATTTAGCGCAGAACTTTGCTTCAGCGGAAATAGATGCACCGCAGTTAGAGCAAGTTTTAGTTGCTGCTACATTTGGTGTGTAATTCTGCTGCTGTTGATTATTGTATTGTGGATACTGCGGTTGAGGATTCACAATTGTGGAATACTTTTCCGGAGTCATTGTAGAAACTTCTTCATAGAAGGCAGCCCCTACAAGGCCATATATAACGGATGAGAATAACGAACACGCCACAACGAAAACAAACAAAACAAGTCCAAAGAGTATTCCAACATAAGGAATTCTTGCAAACAATGTGAGGACAAACGTTCCACCAAAAATTACAAGACCAATGAGAAAATCAGCCAAGAACATCTTACCTTTGTAGCCATTTGTGAGCGCCATTGATTTCTTAAGAGCCTGTGTGGGCTTCACATCAGGTTCTTCAGCTAGAATATATGGTGTGAATCTATATGAATAAGCCTTTATAACAGCAAAAATAGGGCCAACGATTGGGATAAGAGCCCAAATTAAAACCCAAAGATCCATCCACAGCATTCCACCGAAAAGTCTTCCAACATATTCCATCTTGAAGAATTTAAACAAATCTTCTGTTTCAGGTTCATTACTTGTCCTGTAAACATTAAGATAAATAATCACCATTCCAATCTGGAGCAAATATGTTATTGGAAGATATAAAAGGGGAATAACGCCAAGGCTGCAAGCCAAAGAAGCCACTAAAGCGTAAAGAAGAGAAAGTCCCCAAAGCTTTACAGGCTTTGTTTTAAGAACATTAATTACACGGTTAAAAATAAATTTTACCATAATCTAAAATAAAACCTCCAAAAATATTACACAGCTAATATAACCATGCTCGCTATGAAAATATATTATACACATTAAAAAATCATTAACAAACACTTAAAATACGATTTTAATTTTACATATGGCATATCGACCCTAAAGGCATTATTCAAATTTCAAAAATTTACTTATATTTATAAAAAATTCCTTGACAAACATACCGCGGTATGTTATTATGTGCTTGCAGTTAGGTGAGACGCAGATCATCACCTAAAATTTAGGAGGAAATAAAAATGGCAGACATGAACAAATTAGCTGAACTTCTTGGCGACCTTGATGAAGAAGGCGTATTGGAAGCACTTGATGAGCTTCTTAACAACAATGCTACAGCAGAAGAAGGTCTTGCAGCAGTTGCAGCTCTTCAGACAGGTATGAACACAGTTGGCGATCTCTTTGAGAGCGGCGAATACTTCGTTGGCGACCTTATCTTCGCAGGCGAAATTTTAACAGAAGCTATCGGCAAATTAAAACCAATCCTTTCAGCTGGTACAGGCGACAAGATGGGCAACATCGTTCTCGGTACAGTACATGGCGACCTTCATGACATTGGTAAGAACATCTTCAAGAACATGGTTGAAATCGCTGGTTTCGAAGTATACGATATCGGTATCGACCAGGCTCCAGAAGCTTTCGTTGAAAAGATTAAAGAAGTTAATCCTATCATCGTTGGTATGTCAGGCGTTTTAACACTCGCTCTCGACAGCATGAAAGATACAGTTGATGCTATCAAAGAAGCTGGTCTCAGAGACAACGTTAAGATCATCATCGGCGGCAACCCTGTTACTAAGGAAGCTTGCGAGCAGATCGGTGCTGATGCATTCACAACAAACGCAGCAGAAGGCGTTAGAATTTGTAAAGATTGGGCTGCTAAATAGTCAGTTCTCTAAATGTAAAAAGCTCGTTTCAACGAAACGGGCTTTTTTGTTGCATAAATTTGCCATTTTGCAATAGCTATAACAATGTTACAGGGTTGATTTCTGCATAAATATATGAAGCCATCCCCTTTGTTATTTCATCATAATTTTCCCTTAAAAGTTTATTTATACCGCTTTTAGCCTTTACTTTTACTAACACATGTCGTATATGTTTGTTTTTTATTTTTTGAATAAAGGCTGGAGCCGGCGGATAAAGAGTGTGGGATTCACCACAATTTTCTAAAAGCTTTTGTATGCGTTCATATAATAACTGGGAATCCTGGGTGCACCTTTCTTCACTCATATGAGATAAGAAAAACCCAATAACCTCACTGAAGGGAGGGTAATCCATTTCCATGCGATAATTTATATCATAGGCATAAAAACCCTCAAAGTCATGCTGCGCAGCATAAGCTAAGGTTGGAGCTTCAGGTTTATAGGTTTGCATAACCACCTCTCCCTGTCTTGAACGCCGACCAGCCCTTCCTGCTGCCTGAGCTGTTAACTGAAAGGTTCGAGCAGCAGCGTTAATATCCGGAAAATTCAAGGAACTGTCTGCCAGAAGAATGCCCACTAAAGTTACATTGTCAAAATCAAGCCCCTTGACTATCATTTGAGTTCCCACCAAAATATCTCCCTCGCCTTTAGCAAAGGCTCCTAGGATTTTTGCATACATATCCTTTCCGGAGGCTGTATCAGAATCTAAGCGCATAACCTTAGCATTAGGGTAGAGATTTTGCACCTCTTGCTGGATTTTCTCAGTGCCGGTGCCCATAAAGCGAATTTTTTCGCTACCGCACTTAGGGCATTTATGTGGCGTTCTTTTGGTATAGCCGCAATAATGGCATCGCATGGTGTTAGAAAATGAATGCACCGTAAGGGAAACATCGCAGTTAGGGCACATTTCTATATGACCGCAATTTCTGCAAAAAACATAGGTGTTGTAGCCTCTTCTGTTTAAAAACAAAAGCACCTGCTCGTGGTTTTCCAAACGATTAGTTATTTTTTCCTGCAAAAGCCTGCTAAGAGGGCTGCGGTTGCCTTCCCTTAATTCCAGCCTCATATCAACAGTATCCACAATCGGCATAGGTATTCCATTAACCCTTTTGGTGAGGGTTAATATTTCATATTCTCCCTGTTTAGCCGCATGATAGGTGGCGGTTGCAGGAGTAGCACTGGCTAAAACAAGGGTTGCTCCAGTGAGAGAAGCGATATATTCGGCAGTTTCAATGGTGTCATAGCGGGGTGAATTTGAAGAATGGTAGCTGGTTTCATGCTGTTCATCAATAACAATAAGTCCCAAAGCTTTAAAAGGCATAAACAAAGCGCTTCTTGCCCCTAAAACAATTTTAGCTTCCCCTCTTCTTATTTTCAAAAACTCACTGTAGCGCTGAGCTGGCGTAAGCTTTGAATGCATTATAGCCGCATTATCTCCAAAGCGCCCCCTAACAAGGCGCATCATTTGCGGCGTGAGACTTATTTCCGGCACCAAAAGAAGGCATTGCTTTCCCTTATTCAGCATATCTTCAAACATTTCAAAGAAAAGCCTTGTTTTGCCGCTGCCAGTAACCCCATACAAAAGGAAGCGACTTCCCATAGAGAGGGATAAATACTTCTCAAGAGCTTTATCCTGTTCCTCCGTTAGAGGCAAACTCTCAGCAGGCTGTATTGCTTTTTCAGCCTCAAAGTATTGCTTCGAACGATATATTGTGGTAATAAGGTTATTTTCCTCAAGTCCTTTAAGAGATGCTGATGATGCACCGGTTTCTTCCAGAAGCTTTTGTTTAAGCACAGGCTCTTTAGCCTTAAAGAGATATTCTACAATTTCTCTTTGTTTAATAGCTCTCTTACCCACAAACATTAAAAAGTCATCAAGGCTGTTATCCTCTGAGCCTAACGCAATATATGAGTCAAACTGCTCCTTATTTTCATTTATAAACTCTTCCTCAGCTGTAAGCTCACCCTCTTTAACCAAAATAGCCAAAACTCCATTTAGCTCCTCCGAACATAAAACAGCGCGGTTTTTCAGGGTTGTTATGGTATATGCCTTGCCCTTTGAAAAAATGCTGTAAAGCTCCTTTGCCTTCTCTTGGGAAAGAACACCTTTATTTAAACAAACATTTGCAAAGGTATCTTCGTTTGCGCCATCGGACAACATAAAGCTCACCTTTTTCTTTAGCTTATCCGCTCCTGGCAATATGCAGCGTATAGCTTCAGCATAGCTGCAGAAATATCTTTCACGCAAAAAAACAGCCGTCTTGACTAAATAATCGGGAACGGCCGGAAACGCGTCGATTGCGTCGGTGATATATTTAAGTTTTTCAGCATCAAATTCGGACTTCTCCTCAACAGACACCACAAAGGCTTGAGAAAGCTTATTTCCTCCTCCGAAGGGGACGCTGACCCGCATTGCCGGCTTAATTATGTCGGTAAGCTCTGGGGGGATTACATATTCATAAACTCTATCTGCCGCCCTTGCAGCAGCATCAATATAAACTTTAGCGAACATTACTCTGCTTTAGAGGTCTGGGGATGTGAAGCCTTAACCTTACCCTGATGGATCTCGTTGATTGCGGTGGTTACCTTATTTATATGATATTGTTCGATAAGGGTTTCATCGCCATCTATAAGGCAACGGGCTCTTTTTGCAGCTAAAAGTGAAAGGATATATTTGTTGTCAACTCTTTCCAAAAGTTCATCAATTGACGGAGATATCAAAGTGTATTGTTTATCGTTTTTCATCTGGATACACCTCCTCGGATAAATTATTTTACATTTCTAAATTAATCAAGTCAATAAATATAGCGTAAATTATGATTAAAATCTTATAAAAAAGACATAAAGGGGGTTGACAAAACCAAAATTTAGTGTAAAATATTTGCGATTGGAAGTGATAATTATGACAGAGTGCCCAAATTGCGGATACAAATTCCTTGGAAAAATAGGTAGAAGAAAATATTTTTGCAGCAACTGCTTTTCTGAAATATTCATATCAAACAACAAATGCAAGGTGATGGCCTTAAATGAAAAAGGCATCCCAACCGTTGTGAGAGTTATAGGTCACAAGGAATAGTTTAGTCCAAACCGCATTTTAATGAGCCCCCAAGCGGGGTTCTTTTTCTTTTTTGTTCCACAACCCACAAATTAATTAAACAAAAACATTCTTTAAACCACTTTTGTTCGTAATAACACTTAAAAATGATAATATAACCTTATATATTTCCACAACAACGAGGTGCAACATGCAGCATGAAACAATATTGGTAGTGGACTTTGGCGGGCAGTACAATCAGCTCATTGCAAGAAGGGTGAGAGATTTAAATGTGTATTGCGAGGTGGTCTCCTACAAAAATGTTCTAGATGAAATACAAAAGAAATCTCCAATTGGCTTAATTCTCACAGGTGGACCAAACAGCGTTTATGAAGAAGGTTCCCCACTTCCACAAAAGGAAATGTTTGAGCTTGGAATTCCCGTTTTAGGCATATGCTACGGAATGCAGGCCATGGCCTACACTCTGGGCGGAGAAGTAAAAAGCCCTAAAAATAGGGAATATGGCCGCACCAACACAACGGTAAATACAGACAGCCCGCTCTTTGGCGAGGTGGATGAAAATATAATAACATGGATGAGCCACACCGATTTTGTTTCCAATCTGCCAGAAGGTTTTTCATGCATAGCACATACTGACTCCTGTCCTAATGCTGCTATGGGAAACAATGACAAAGCATTATATGGAGTGCAGTTCCATCCAGAGGTGATGCATACCCAGTTTGGCAATAAAATACTTGATAATTTTCTTGTAAATGTGTGCCGTGCTAAAAAAGACTGGTCGATGGCAGGCTATGTGGAAACTGCAGTTAAGGAACTTAGAGCTAAAATCGGCAACGGAAAGGTGCTTTTAGCTCTTTCAGGAGGAGTTGATTCTTCAGTTTGCGCAGGCTTGCTGGCAAAGGCTGTGGGGGAAAATCTTACTTGCATTTTTGTGGATCATGGTCTGCTTCGCAAGGATGAAGGAGATGAAGTTGAAGGCGCTTTCAAGAACAGCAAACTTAACTTCGTGAGGGTAGATGCATCTAAGCGTTTTCTCAACAAGCTTTCCGGAGTAACCGATCCGGAAAAAAAGCGAAAAATAATAGGCGAGGAATTTATCCGCGTGTTTGAAGAAGAATCGAAAAAAATTGGCACGGTAGACTTTCTTGCCCAGGGCACAATTTATCCGGACATAATAGAAAGCGGTCTTAACGGCTCAGCAACAATAAAAAGCCACCATAATGTTGGAGGTCTGCCTGATTACGTGGATTTTAAAGACATTGTGGAGCCCTTAAGACTTCTATTTAAAGATGAAGTTCGCTGTTTAGGCCGTGAGTTAGGTCTGCCTGAATATTTGGTGAGCCGCCAGCCGTTTCCAGGCCCAGGATTAGCAGTGCGCGTAATAGGTGAAATAACCCCGGAAAAACTTGAGCTGCTTAGAGAAGCCGACTATATTTTCAGAAGTGAGCTGGCAAAAGCTGGAGAAGATACCGGAATAAGCCAATTTTTCGCAGTACTTACAAATATGCGTTCAGTTGGAGTTATGGGAGATGAGCGCACCTATGACTACACTGTAGCTCTTAGAGCTGTGACAACAGATGACTTTATGACAGCAGATTGGGCAAAAATTTCCTACGATGTGCTTCAAAAGGTCTCTTCAAGAATTGTAAACGAAGTTAGAGGAGTCAATCGCGTGGTTTATGATATAACCAGCAAACCGCCTGCAACGATTGAGTGGGAATAATACCAGAAAGCCTAAAAACCCAGTAATATCAAGGGTTTTCGGACTTCGACCACCCCTTTTGATAACGATTTGATAACAATCCTTAGAGCGACCATTATTCTATACCACGAGTGGTTTGTAGGTTATCAGAATAATATCCAAGCGGCTGTTATCAAAAAATAAATCTGTATTAGACGATTAAAAGCCCTTAACTGTGGATTAACGCAGTTAAGGGCTTTTTGTCGTCTTTTTTCTTAGTCCGGTTTCAAACGGTCTTTGAATGATTCGACCATTGCATCGCTAAGTTCTTGGGAAGGAACTTTCACCCATCCGCCTGTTGTATCGAATTTAGGATAGTGATAGCGCCATTGGTCGT
>CAVEWD010000028.1:0-10197 GCA_963619195.1 bacterium
GCTCTAAATTGGGAGGAGTGAACATTGACGAAAAGCAGCTTGTTCACACAAAGGCCATAATCCAGTCGATGACAATAAAAGAGAGAAAAAATCCGTCTATCATCAACGGAAGCCGCCGCAAAAGAATTGCACTGGGTAGCGGCACACAGGTTTCAGATGTGAACCGCCTCCTAAACGGCTTCACTCAAGCAAAAAAAATGATGAAACAATTCAGTGGTAATAAAAGGAAACATTCAAAAATGAATTTCCCTTTTATGTAATGCAATGTTGATTACACATTTGCTATTATATTAATAATCTATTATGAAAGGCAGAAATTAAAATGGCAGTTAAAATCAGACTCAAAAGAATGGGCGCAAAGAAGAAACCTTATTACAGAATTGTTGTTGCAGATGACAACACAAAGCGTGATGGCATCGCAATTGAAGAGATTGGTTCCTACAACCCAATGGGAGAAAAAGAAGTTAAAATTGACGCAGAAGCAGCTAAAAAATGGCTTGCACATGGCGCTCAGCCTACAGAAACAGTTAAGGCTCTTCTTAAGAAAAACGGTATTCTTTAGTTTTTAGGAGAAATTTTCATGAAAGAACTCATTCAGACCATTGCCGAGGCATTGGTGGACCACCCTGAGGAGGTTCGCATCACCGAGCACAAGAAAGACAGGCTCACGGTTTTGGCTCTTCATGTTGCACCATCCGACATGGGAAAGGTTATCGGCAAACAAGGACGCATAGCCAAAGCCATTAGAAGTGTTCTGAAGGCATATGCCGTTAAGAACAATGTACATGTGGTTCTGGATATCCTCAGTGACTAAATGACTGAAGCGCTCTGCTATTCTATTAATGCAGAGCGTTTTTTATTGTCACAGAATGTAATTCAAATAAATTTTGATATAATATAATTTGTAATATTAATTATCTGACGATTCGGTGAAAACATGGATAAAAACACAGCAACAAGGGCAACAATTTTAACAGAAGCTAAAAAAATTTTTCAAAACAAAGGCTATCGCAATACATCAATGCAGGACATAGCAGATGCCAGCGGTGTAAGCAAAAGCTTGTTGAAATATTATTTTCCAAGAAAAGAAATGTTTGCATGTGTTATAATGCATGACTATATGGAAAACATTCGAGACTATGTAAAGCAAATGAATGAAGTGAAAAATGATGCAGTAACTGCATATGTCCTTACTATGCTTATTTATTACGGCAACATTTATTCCAATGAAGCTGTTCGCCGTTTTAACAGCGAAGCATTGCTCGTATATAAAGGAAGCGATGCAGGAAATGGCAAAAATATGGATGAAATATATAGGGAAATAATAAATCAGTGTAATTTAAGTCTCACAGAAGAGCTCTTTAAAATAAGAAAAATCCAAATAATTGGTTCTCAGGTGTATTTGCTGGATGCCTCCAATACAGATGACAGCATTTCAGATGAAGATCGTTTCGCAGCTGCAATATACTCCACTCTAGTGCTATTGGGCGTGAGTTCTTCTGTTTATGAATCTAGCATGAAAAAGGCATCTAAAATATTTCGCAACATCAACCTGAAGTATTTCTCAATGCTTTAAACATATTTAAAAATACTGGCTAAAAGCACTATAAAACAAAATATACATAATAGCAACCAAGGTGGAATCTTTTTATGGAACAAAGTAAACTTGAAAGAATAAATGAATTAGCACGAAAATCAAAAGAAGGCTCACTTACAGAGCAGGAAAAAAAGGAACAGAAGATATTAAGAGAAGAATACATTGCAATGTTTAAAAAAAGCCTTACTTCAACCCTCGAAAATATAGTTTTGGTTGATGAAAATGGAAATGAGACACCATTAAGAAAAAAACAGTAACTTATAGCCGGTATTTACTGTTAATATGAATAGAAATTTTTTTATTACTTTTAAAAAATTATTGTATTAAATTAATCTAAGTGATAGTATATTGCAAGAGTTTTTTGGGGTGCAAATGTGCCATAAAAAAAAACTCTTTTTTTTGTGAGGTGTGAAATGACAAAATACATATTTGTAACCGGTGGTGTGGTATCCGGGCTTGGAAAAGGAATAACAGCCGCATCTCTAGGCAGGTTGTTAAAATCAAGAGGCTTTAAGGTTGCTGCGCAAAAGCTTGACCCATATATAAATGTAGACCCTGGAACCATGAGCCCATTCCAACATGGTGAAGTGTTTGTCACCGAAGATGGCGCTGAAACTGATTTAGATCTTGGACATTATGAGCGCTTTATTGATGAAAATTTAAACAAGTTTTCAAACCTCACAACAGGAAGGGTTTACTATAATGTAATAAATAAGGAACGGGCAGGAGAATACCTGGGAGAAACCGTGCAGGTTATACCCCACATCACCAATGAAATAAAAAGCTTTATATATAACGTGGGCGAAAAAAGCGATGCAGACATTGTTATAACAGAAATTGGTGGAACCACAGGGGACATTGAGAGCCAGCCCTTTTTAGAGGCAGCAAGGCAGGTGTCCCTAGAACAGGGGCGCTGTAATTGCATTTTTATTCACGTGACCTTAGTGCCATACCTTTACGGAAGTGGAGAATATAAAAGCAAGCCAACTCAGCATTCAGTGAAGGAACTTCAAGGCATGGGAATTACGCCAGATATAATCGTTCTGCGTTCCGACAGAAAAATAGATGAGTCAATACGTCCCAAAATAGCAATGTTTTGCAATGTAAAGCCAGAATGCGTCATTGAAAACACAAATGTAGAAAATTTGTATGAAGCGCCCTTAATGCTAGAGGAACAGCATTTTTCAGAAACTGTTTTAAAAGAACTTAACTTAGAAGCTCCACCGTCCCACATGACTGAATGGCAGGAAATGGTAAACCGAATTCACTCCGCAGATAAAATTGTAAGAATTGCTTTAGTGGGAAAATATGTTAAGCTGCATGATGCATACCTTTCTGTGGCGGAAGCCCTAAAGCATGCTGGCTATGCTATTGGCAGTAATGTGGAAATAGATTGGGTGGATTCAGAAAATGTAAATGAAGAAAACGCAAGGGATATATTCAAAAACGTTAGCGGAATAATTATTCCTGGAGGCTTTGGTGTGCGAGGAGTTGAAGGAAAAGTTGCCGCCGCTGAATATGCCAGAGAAAACAATGTGCCATTTTTAGGGCTTTGCCTTGGAATGCAAATTGCGGTTATTGAGTTTGCAAGAAATGTCTGCGGTTTAAAAGATGCTAATTCCTCTGAATTTGATGAAAACACACAATATCCTGTTATTGCACTGCTGCCAGAACAGCTTAATCAAGGCAAAAAAGGAGGCACGATGCGTCTCGGTGCATATCCGTGCAAAATAAAGGATAACACTTTGCTTAAAAGCCTTTACAAAACCGATTGCGCATGGGAACGCCACCGTCACAGATATGAAGTTAACAATGACTATATAAATATAATGGAGGAACATGGTTTTGTATTCAGCGGCACATCTCCAGATGGTAATATTGCAGAGTGTGTTGAATATCCCCAAAATGACTTTTATTTAGCGGTCCAGTCCCACCCCGAATTCAAGAGCCGTCCCAATGCTCCACACCCACTATTCTTAGGGTTTGTAAATGCTGCAATGAAATAATCATTATAAAAGGAGTCATTCAAAATGGCTCCTTTTAAATTTTCCTCACAACGAAGTTATGTACTTCCTCCCATTACCCCAAAATGGTATTAAGCATTTATTGTGTTTATTCAACATAAAAATTTCTAATAAAGTTAAATGTCAATTAAAACTGTTAACATAAATATATTTGAATAAAGAATATCACTCACTATTTGCTATAATTATTCACATGGAAACAATGGATGAACGAACCAGGAAAATAATAGGTGAAGATGGAATTCAGAAACTTAAATCCTCCAGGGTGGTAATAATCGGTCTTGGAGGAGTTGGTTCCTATGCAGCTGAAGCTTGCGCACGGAGTTCATTAGGAGAGCTGACTTTGGTTGACTATGACACTATATCACTATCAAACATAAACCGTCAAATTTATGCCCTGAATTCAACCATCAACTGTTCTAAAGTGGATATTGCCAAAAGGAGAATATCGGATATAAACCCCGAATGTAAAGTTGATGCAAAAGATATTTTTTTAACGCCCGAAAATCTAAACGAGCTTAATCTTAGCAGCGCAAACTATGTAATAGATGCAGTTGATAATATAACAGCAAAGATTGCCATCGCAAAATTCTGCGAAGAAGAAAATATTCCTCACATTTCAGTTATGGGCACAGCAAATAAAACTGATCCAAACTCGTTGGTAATAACTGATATATATAAAACGCAGAATTGCCCATTGGCAAAAGCAATGCGAAAGCTTTGCCGAGAGAGAGACATTAAAAAGCTTGAGGTGATTTATTCAACGCAGCTGCCGGTGGTTAAAACAACACCGGTTTCCAGCATGATTTTCGTGCCGGCAACTGCTGGACTTTTGGCAGCCAAAGAGGCTGTATTTAACATCTTAAATATGTAACTTCTTTGTAACATTTGAGATATATATTATAATTAACGAAGTAATTTCATTGTGAGGCTAATAATGAAAAAAAATGCACTTATTGTTATTATAGCGTTGCTATTATGCTTATTGATAATACCAACATCCGCTCTGGCTGACGGAGAAGATACTTCTAATGAAGTATCCGAAGACACAACAGAAACACAGAGCGATGAAACTACAGGCGAAAGCACACAGAAGGATGTGGTGCAATCAGGAATAACACAGGTTATAAAATATTATAAAGGCGAAGTGCTCAAAGTTGAGACCTTAACAAACGAGCAGGACCCTTCCCTTTCAGCCAGCCAGGTTAATCAAATATGCCTTGTGAAAATATTGGTTGGCTCATTCAAGGACAGGGTATATGAAATAGATACATCCACCGACACAACATCTCCCGATGTGAAAATCTACGAACCAGGCGACACAGTTATGGTTTCAGTGGAGCTTACATCAGATGAAAATGACATAAAAAGCATATACATTTATGACTATTACCGAATAGATGCAATGCTCATGATGGTTTTAGTGGCCAGTATAATTTTAATTACAATAGGAATGGTGGCAGGAATACGCCTTGTAGGAACAATACTCTTATTCGCTGCAGCATATGAGTTTTTCTTTGTTCCATTAATGCTTAAAGGCACATCCCCAATCATTCTTATGAT
Source organism: bacterium (assembly GCA_963619195.1). GTDB lineage: Bacteria > Bacillota > Clostridia > Eubacteriales > Anaerofustaceae > RUG14186. Next base: position 5,185 of record CAVEWD010000028.1, read on the forward strand.
ACCGATATGCCTTGTTATTATTGCAATTAACATTTTTTCAGAAATGTCCTTCAGCAAGAATGCACTTATTGCAATATGCGGAACATTAATTGCAATAGTGGTTTCATCATTAATAGGTTTGTATGCTGAAAGCTTAGTCAACCTTGTGGGGTTAGGCGACAGCGAGTTGGCTCTCATGGAATATATGCCCGATCACACAGCAATGAATTTCACCGGCCTCACCTTCTCCCTGACCATGCTAATGAGCACAGGTGCTGCAATGAGCGTAAGCTGCACCATATGCGAATCACTCCAGGAAGCAATAGAACTTAATAGGTATATTTCCCGAAGTAATCTGTTTAAATATGGAATGCATAGCGGAAGAAATATTTTGTGTCGCTCTTTACTCTCGCTGTTTTTCGCTTCATTTGTTAGTGTTGTGCCTACATGGTTGGTGTATGCGGCCTATAACATCCCAATATATGAACTCATGAACTTAAATCATATAGCAAGCCAGCTTTTCAAGATAGCTGCCTGCCTATGTGGTGTAAGCGTAAGCGTGCCTATTACAAGTCTAATATACAGCTATTCCTTCAGGGCAAGATCATTGTATTAAACACAAAATTGAAATCCAAAACTCCAGGCGAAACATATCACCTGGAGTTTTTTAATACCTTTATTGTAATATTCATTTAGACAGCAAAAATCACACCGCCATCACATCAATGATGCGGCGTGACTTAACACTAAAACAACTCAACAAAAACTATCTTTCAATCTTTCCAGAACGAAGACATCTTGAGCATACTGTAACAGTTTTAGATGTGCCATTTTCAACAACCTTAACTTTTCTGAGGTTAGGTTTCCATGTTCTCTTTGTATGGATATTTGAATGGCTTACTGTGTTACCTGAAATTGTGCCTTTACCACACACATAACATTCTCTTGACATTTTGTTTTCTCCGTAAAAATTTTAATTATAAAACAGACCGTTGATTATTGTAACACAACAACAGGATATTTGCAATCGAAATAGTATAAAATATTTATAAAAGTGTGTCGTAAAACTCTCAACGCATTATTTTATGATATAATACCCTCATCGAGTATTATCACTCAGTTATTATACTATGTCTTGCATCTTTTTCAAAGAGCGAGAACGGAGGTTTATATGAAAAATTCTAAAACAAAAGCTATGACACAAACTGCAATTCTTGCAGCTATAATTTTAATTATGGCCTTCACCCCTTTAGGTTATCTTAAAACCCCAGGGCTTGAAATTACCTTCATCACAGTTCCTGTGATAATTGGGGCCATTCTTATTGGTCCTAAGGCTGGAGCAATTCTTGGTGGAATTTTTGGACTAACAAGTTTTTTTCAATGTTTTGGTCTTAGTCACTTTGGCGCCGCTCTTCTGTCAATTGACCCGCTGCGCACCTTCATTGTTTGTGTCATCACTAGGCTACTAATGGGATGGCTTTGCGGAGTTATATTTAAATTAATTTCCCGCAAAAGCGAATCAGTTGTAATTTATGCAGCTGCATCCTTGTGCGGAGCCCTTCTTAACACCTTGCTTTTTATGAGTGCGTTAATTGTTTTATTTGGCAGTACCAGCTACATACAAGGCTTTATGGGAGATATGAGTGTAATCAATTTTGTTATAGCCTTTGTTGGAGTTCAGGGACTTATTGAAGCTATTGTGTGCTGTATTATTGCAGCTGCCATAGCCAAAGCTCTTGCAAAATTTACACATAAATAAATGAGGAGAACACAATGAATATACTTGCCGTTGATGCAGGCAACACCACTACAGAGTTTGCCCTTTATGTTAATGATGAATTTATAAATAGCTATCGTTTCATAACAAAACAAGAAAGAACAAATGATGAAACAGGTTTTTTCATTAAAAGCTTTCTTTCTATGAATAATCTTTCCTTTGCAGATATAAATGATGCCATAATATCAAGTGTGGTGCCAGATGTGAACTACACCCTAATAAGCACCTTCTTAAAATATATGAACATCAACCCGATAATGGTCGGCCCAGGGATAAAAACCGGAATAAGAATTCAAACAGAAAACCCCAAGGAAGTAGGCGCAGATAGAATAGTTGATGCCTTAGCAGCATATACCCTCTATGGCGGCCCCATTATTGTGGCAAATTTCGGCACAGCCTCAAGATATGACTACATTGACGAAAATGGTGTATTTTCCTATGCTGTTACATCTCCCGGCATTAAAATCTCTGCTGATGCCCTTTGGACAAAGGCAGCCAAACTGCCAAACATTGAAATTGCAAAGCCAGAAACCATACTCGCCTCAAACACGGTAACCAGCATGCAAGCAGGACTGGTTTATGGACATATTGGACAAAGCGAATATATAATAAACAAAATAAAGGAAGAAACCCACAGAGGTGACACAAAGGTGGTAGCTTGCGGAGGGTATGCAAAAATAATTTGCCCCAACACAACCGCAATAGATGTTTACGACCCACTTCTCACAATGAAAGGTCTTAAGCTTTTATATGACAAAAACAAACGATAATTATTTTACAAAATTATTTAAGGTTAACGATCTTGTTTTGGCCCCCATGGCAGGAGTTACAGATGCCGCATTTCGCAGCATCTGTTTTGAATTTGGAGCAGGACTCATGTATACCGAAATGGTGAGCGCCAAGGGCATGTGCTATGAGAATGCCAATACGCATTTCCTTTTAGAGCTTGCGCCGAATGAAAACACCACGGGTGTGCAAATTTTCGGAAGTGATGAACATTTCATGAGCGAAGCCGTGAAACGTTACCTGAATGAAAGCAGCTTTAAATTCATAGATATAAACATGGGATGTCCTGTGAAAAAAGTTACTTCAAACAACGAAGGAAGTGCTCTTTTAGCAGATACAAAGAAATTGTACAGTGTTGCTAAAGCAGTAAAGGAGGCATCAACAAAACCAGTGAGCGTTAAAATACGCACCGGAATTGATTCTTCTCACATTTCATGCGTTGAAAATGCAAAGGCTTTAGAGGATGCAGGAGTTGATATGATAGCTGTTCACGGAAGAACAAAGGAAATGATGTATTCCGGAAAAGCGGATTATGAAACCATTTCCAGGGTAGTGGAAAGCGTTAACATACCTGTGGTGGCAAATGGTGATGTGTTTTCATATGAAGATTATGTGAAAATAAAAAGAGAAACTTCGGCATGCGCGGTGATGATTGGCCGTGGCGCCATGGGAAACCCTTTTATTTTTCGGGAAATAACATCAGTCAAGAGAGGCACAGGTATACCTCCTGCCAGTGATGAAGAAAAACTTGCCACAACGCTTAAGCACCTTTCACTTTTAGTGGAATATAAGGGAGAAAAGGTGGCCTGCAGAGAATTCCGCAAACAGCTTTGCTGGTACACAAAAGGCATGGTTGGCGGAGCAAAGCTAAGGCACAATGTGGCGGAATTAAACACAGTTAATGACATCACAAGGTTTATAGAAAGCGCATTAAATTAACATTTTAAAGCCTTTTATAATATGTGAAAATTAAAAGCAAACAACCAGAGGCTAAAATATGTATAAAATTTCATTTCATAATCATTCAAATTATTCTGATGGTGCAAACACAATGCATGAAATGGCAAAAGCCGCATATAAAGCGGGTTTTACCCACTATGCATTCACCGACCACAATCATATTCCCTCCCAGGAGGGGTGGACAGTTACCAAAGATGACGTCGAGAGCTATTTAACCAGCATAGAAAAATTAAAGAAAGAATATGCCGGAAAGATGAAAATTTACTCTGGCATTGAAAAGGATTGGTATTATAAGTCAGGAGATATTGAAATCTTCTCTCATGAGGACAAAAATAGGCTCGATATCATAATAGGCAGTGTTCATTTATTAAAAGGAAACACAGAATTTAATTTCATAGATGGAGCCAGCGAAACCTATGACTATGTTTTCAAGCACAATTTTGAGGGAGATGCTCTTGCATTTTTAAATGAATATTTTTCATCAGTTGAAGAAATGATAAGAAATATCCACCCCACCTTGGTGGCACACCCTGATATAATTAGGATTCACAATGCATCTGGAAAATATTTCAGCGAGAAAGACCCCTTTTACGGGGATTTAATCCAATCTCTAGCAAGCTGCATGAAAGAAAATTCCTGTGTAACCGAGCTAAACGGCGGAGGCGATTTTAGACACCACAATGGTGTGTTCTACCCTTCGACAGACCTTTTAAATCTTTGCAGAGAAGTAGGAGTGCCCATAACAATAGGATTGGATGCCCATAGTACTAAAATGCTCACCTCGTATTATAAAAAAAGCCTTGAAATGATTAAACATGCCGGCTATAAAGAAATTGCGGTGTTTGACAATGGAAAGTGGAAAAATGAGGATATAAACCTATTTTATTAAATAAGCCAAAAAATAACACACACCCCGCTGATTTGCTCTGCAAATCTCCTACGGAGTGTGTTATTTTTCAAAGACTAAATCTTTCAACTAAGCGCTACCTATCAATACACTCGCTTAGAACCATAAACAGATACATCATTCCTGCGGACATATTTTTGAATTCCTTTCATAATTTCTAATTTCACAATAACATTTTATGTGAAAACGTCAATAGGTTTTGTAAAAAATAGTAAAAATAAAATTAATTTCAAAAATTGAATATGTACAATTGCGCAATCTCGTTGCGGTTATCAAACATTAAAATTTCTGCTGTGATATTGACATCATAAAAAATTTGTACTAACATTTCCAATGTAACGTGGGTGCCATTAGGCTGAGAACATACCATTACAACCTGATACGGTTAATACCGTCGTAGGGAGGTTACATTTTTAAGTGATCTCCCTCCTTAAATTTTTTAGGAGGTCTTTTTTTATGAAAAAGAATTTTTCAACGCGCAAACTTGTAATTTGCGCCACATCAATTGCTTTGGCTTTCGTGCTTAACAACTTCATGCCAAAAATCAAAATGCCCTACGGAGGCAGCATTACCCTGTTTTCGATGTTTTTCATCTATTTAAGCT